>NZ_KE992645.1:0-1385 GCF_000466465.2 Clostridium sp. KLE 1755 | reverse complement strand
AGTGCCTGCTGATTAAGCTTAAATTTCCTGTTTTTACTGACTTTCCTGGCGATTTTTGATAAAATATCTGCAAGGGTATTGAATCGGTGAGCCGATTTTTCTTGCAGGCCATACCTTAAATTTCTCATCAAAGGAGCCGGGTAAGCCATGTATAAACCAATTGATAAGCTGCAGCATTCATTTCTTGATTTTAACCAGCCACTGGGGCTGAAGATGAACCCAAAGAACAGATGGATCCGTCTTGCTGACAGTATTCCATGGGATGAATTTGAAATGAAATATGCCAGCCTGTTCCCAAGTGATACCGGGAACGTTGCAAAACCGCTGCGCATGGCTCTCGGCTCTCTGATCATCCAGAAAAAGTTCCAGTATTCTGACAGAGAACTCGTGGAGCAGATCACAGAAAATCCGTACTTGCAGTACTTCATTGGCCTGCCCGGTTATCAGGACGTACCGCCCTTTGATGCCAGTACATTGGTACTGTTCCGAAAACGTCTCGATGTTGATGCCATCATGGATGCAAATGCATATATGTTTAACAGTGATGATGACAATACGCAACCGCCCTCAGATTCATCTTCGGGTGGGGCAGCAACTGTCTGTGATGAGAAATCCAGGCCCGAGGGTAATAAAGGGACACTGATCGTTGATGCGAGCTGTGCACCGGTCAATATCAGATACCCGCAGGACATCTCCCTGCTCAATGAAGCGCGTGAGAAACTGGAGGTCATCATTTACCGCTTTTGCCAATCTTATGGCCTTACGCTTCCAAGGCGGTATGTCAGGAAAGCAAGAAAAGATTATCTTGCCTATGCAAAGGCACGGAAACACACAAAGAAACAGACGAGCAAGGCGATCAAAAAACAGCTTTCCTACGTGCGCCGGGATCTTGCATACCTGGACGGATTTATGTGTGAAGGGTATGCTCCTTTGAAGAAAGAGATCCCATTGCTGTTGACGATCATGGAGCTGTACAGACAGCACCAATACATGTATGACCATAAAACTCATAGTGTAAAGGACCGCATCGTGAGCATCCACCAGCCGTGGATAAGGCCGATTGTTCGAGGGAAAGCGAAAGCACCGACAGAATTCGGAGCTAAACTCGACCTGAGCATCGACGAAAAGGGATATGCCCGGATAGAGCACATCTCCTTTGATGCATACAATGAGAGCGCTTATCTGCAAGATGCGGCCTGTCGGTATTATGAACGGACTGGCCATTATCCGGAACGCATACTGGTGGATCAGATATACCGCACCCGTGAAAACAGAGCCTTCTGTAAAAAACATGAGATAAGGATGTCAGGCCCAAAACTTGGGCGGCCTTGTGCAAAACAGCAAAACAACGGAGAAAAGAAGCAGGAATATCAGGATAACACAGA
>NZ_KE992644.1:0-1690 GCF_000466465.2 Clostridium sp. KLE 1755 | reverse complement strand
ATCAGCGCCGAAAGACGCTGGCAGGTTGTAAATAATCCTCTCGATACTTTTATACTTAAATATTCATTTTCCACATCGCTACGCCCTTTTCATGTTTTTATCCACACCCTTTAGGCATTCGTAGCCTTCGCTAGCTTCTTCGATGTTTTTTTATGTTTTTTCCTCTTTTCTCTTCCCTTTTATCACTCCCTTTGCTATACTGGTTTTGTCAGACCGATGTTATTATATAACTTCTGGTCTCTATAAAAAATATATCTTCCTCTGTGAGTAGCTTGCCAAAACTTTTCAGCAGATCCGAAGATATATTTTTTTTCGTCCCTTTTGCCTTTTCGATTCCCGGATTCCCGTTCTCATATAACTGCAGCAGGATATCCGCTATCTGCGTCAGCAAATAATGGCATTTCATTCCATTATAATCCAGGCTGTTTGCGTGCTCTATATCATAACGGATATTTTTCTGCATATTAAATCCTTCATTCTCTATCTCCCACCGGCTTCTTCCCGCCTTGGCAAATTCTTCTGCATTTCTACCTGTAATTATCAAATCTGTCAGCCACTGAAACAACGCACCCGTTGTCTTTCCCTTTTTTTCTTCTTCCGTTTCTATTAAAAGGGCCAGCATCGTCAGCTTATGCCCTTTGTATTCCAGTTCCGGCACCCATTCCATGTGCTGCTTCTCTTTTACCCTCCCTTTTCTCGGATATTCCCTCGCTATCTCCTGTTCCAGTTCCTGCAGTTCCCCCATTCCCTCTATCTCATGATATTCCTCCGCTATGGATGGAATACTCCCATCCTTATACCGGATCAGATAATGCCATTTGTTCTCTTTGCATTTCTTAAACACCGGTTCCGATGCATAAAGACTGTCTGCCAGCACACACACCGGCAGTCTTGGGTATTCCTGTTTCAGACGGCTTGCCAGACGGTGGAATGCCCTCGTTTCACAGTCATTCTTTTCTGCATCTTCTCTCTCATTTTCTATAAATTCTGTCCCCAGGCTGATGATAAGCCCTTCCCCTAGTACCAGTTTTACCTCTAATACATTATGGTAATAGATGGTCTTTTCTTCTTTGCTTCCTTTATTTAACGTCTTTTTCAGACAGTGTGCACAATGCCTCTCATGGAAATGGAATAGGCCTGTCGCATCGAAGATTACCAGCCAGTACTTCCCCAGAAATCTCGCGTCCTCAAATTTCCGTCTCCTCAGAATCGTTTTTATCATTCTTCTACGCAGGGTTTCCAGTTCTCCTGTATCCAGCTTTTTCAGGAACTCATTTACCGTTACATAATGCGGCAGAAATTCATGGCGCCCGACCCCCAGGAGCCTGCACAGGTTCTCCACACAGTTCTCATCATTAAATTTCTCTGTCATCCCCTGCATGGACTGGATGTTACAAATGTTCTTCATAATAACAGTCATCAGCATCACTTCGATTTCATATATGCTGGACTGGCGGGGATCTGACGTTTCACACAGCCATTGCGTGAATTCCGGGAAATACTGGCGGATTATTTTACAGAATGCTGCAAAATCTCTTTCATACAATTTTCTGTTTCTTCGTTGTTCAGCCCTTGTCACGATAAATTTTCTCCTTTGCGAAAAACTTTTTTTTTATTTTATCATGCATCGGCTAAATCTTCAGTGCTTATCAGTAATTTTTGTGCGAGAAATTTTCGCCTTTCAGAGCTG
>NZ_KE992643.1:0-8251 GCF_000466465.2 Clostridium sp. KLE 1755 | reverse complement strand
CGTGAGAGCGGCAGTTCTGGTGGAAAGGGCAGCGGAAAAATAGAGGAAGCAGGCGTGCAAGGGTCGGACAGCGCACGGGCTTCTGTGCAGAAAAGACAGAATGGTGCGGCAGTATATGGCGTAAGGGCGCTTGTGGGACGAAATCAGGTCCGGGAGCTTACTGCGACAGGTGAAGAGGGGGCATTTATCAGCTGCACCGTTGTTGGCGGGACGGGTGATAGGACGGATGATGCTTCCCTAAATGGCGGCAGCAGTTCCGGCGGGAAGGAAGCCAACGGCGGCGGAAACGGTACCGGAGGGAACAGTAACGCCGGAGATAACAGTAGCGCCGGAGGGAACAGTAACGCCGATGGGAATAGCAGCACTGATGGGAAGAATGAGAATGGCGGCAGTGATGCAGGAGATAATTCCGATGCAAATCCGGGCGATGAAGGCGGGAATATAACCGATGGCAAGGATGAAATCAAAGATGAGATCAAGGATCAAATCGATGACATCAAGGATAAAACCGACAAGAAAAAAGGTGAGCTGAAGAAACCGGAGCCTGATCCGGAGATAGAATCCAACCTGAATAAAATGAAGGACGAAATATCCTCCATCTCCGGGAATATGAAAAATATTCAGAACACCATTTCCTCCACAGGAGATTCGGTATCTGATGCTGCGGGCAATATTTCCAATGAACTGACGGATCAGAGCAAGCTTTCCGGGGATACGATTGACAGCCTGACCGATTCCATTGACGGCGGCATCCAGAGTCTGACGGACAGCATGAAGGGCCTGATGAACACGCAGCAGCGGATTACGGATTCCATGAATGCGGATCTGAACATCCTGATGGGAAACGGCGATCCCCTGCTGGATGTTTCCTCCGGAAATGTGACGGAAAAGACGCTGGGAGTTATTTATGGCTGTATGAATAACGGGTCTGTGGACGCGGATATTAATCCCGGCGGTATTGCAGGGACCATGAATGTGGAATACGACTTTGATCCGGAGCTTGATCTGGATTTATCCAAGCTGACGGATGTGGCGGTACGCTCCACCACCAATGATGTGGTGATTCACTGTATAAATTACGGGAAAATAAATGCAAAGAAAAATAACTGCGGCGGCATTGCAGGCAGCGAGGAGCTGGGCCTGATCTATGACTGTGAAAATTACGGCGACATCAGTGCGGAAAGCGGAAAGAAGCTGGGCGGAATCGCCGGTGTCAGCACCAGCACCATCAATAAAAGCTATTCCTTCTGCAATATCAGCGGAGTGGATTATCTGGGCGGCATCGCGGGAGACGGCTATAACATCAGCGGCTGCGCGTCAATGTGCACTCTGGAAAGTGATGAAGGAGAGTATATCGGAAGTATCGCAGGGCATGTGAATGAGGAAGCGGAGCTTTCTGCCAATTATTTTGTTTCCGATGAATGGGGCGGTATTGATAACATCAACTATTATGGCAAGGCCGAGAGCTGTGCCTATGAGGAGCTGATGCAGAAGGAGGAGATACCCCAGGGCTTTACCACGGTTACCATTACCTTTAAAAACGAGGATGAGGTGTGCGGCACACTGACGATTCCTTACGGCGGAAGCATACAGGAAGAGGATGTGCCGAAGATTTCTGCAGAAGGCGGATATACAAAATGGAACATAGAATTTCCGGTCCGTAAGGTAACGGAAAATATTATGGTAGAAGCCGAAGAACAGAGGTGGACATTGAGCCTGGCCTCCGCACAAAAGGCGGAGAACGGCAAGCCGCTGTTCCTTCTGGAGGGTAATTTTTATGAAAATACGCTTCTTACGCTGGACGAATGCCAGTCTCCGGAAAGAGAAGAAGCCTGTGCCTATGCTTATTCCTGGTCGCTGGAAAACCAGCCCGAGGATGAGAAAACTTCGGAAATGACAGCACATTTCCTCATACCGGAAGGGGCTGACAGCGCACAGGTCTGGATTGCAGGCAGCGATGGTAAGTGGAAAATGGTGGAAACGAAAGAGGACGGAAGCTATCTGACTGCGTCCGTTCCCTATGGCTGTTCCTTTGCTGTTTATGGAATAACAGAAAGCAAGGTTATGTATTACGTGCTTGGCGTTGCCGGTGTGGCGCTTCTTATGGCGGTTATGATTGGCAGAGCAGGAAAACGGAGAAGGAACAGGAGGAAGGCGGCAAAAGAAGAAAAGACCACAAAAGAAGATTAGGCTACAAAACAAGAATACACAAAAATCGTTATAAATGCCGGATTATAGAATCAGACATTTCAAGAAGTATATAAAGCTGCGGAACCTTTCACGAAGACTCCGCAGCTTTATATTTTTTTGCAGCTTTATATTTTTTACAGTTATTAATTTTTTTGCAACTTATTCATTTCCAGGTGCAGCTTGCGTATCCTCACATTGCAGGATGAAAATGGTCTGCTATAATCAGTATATGGCTGAAGGCAGTAAGAGAGCTGAAAGCTATTTGAAGGAACGTTCTTAAAAATAAAGGTGGAAAAGGATAATGAAGATTAACAGGTTCCGGGAACCCGGGCTTTCTGAAGATTATATAGATATCCATTACAGGGAATATAATGAGAGAATCAGGAGGATAGTGGCTCTGGCAGGGAAGGAGCCGATGCTTCTGGGAAAACTGGAAGGAGAGCAGGTTTTCCTGAAGCCGGAGGAGGTATATTACTTTGAGGCGGTGGACAGGAAGTGCTTTGCCTGCCTGGAGGAAGAGGTATTTCAGGTGGAGCAGGGAATCCAGGCCGTGGCAGAGAAATATTCCGAACTCGGTTTTATCCGTATCAGTAAATCCATTGTGGTAAATATTTACAGAGTACGCAAAATCAAAGCAGATGTGAACATGAAAATGCAGCTTGTGCTGGATAACGGTGAAAAAGTGATTCTGAACCGTTCCTATAAAAATGATTTTCTGCAGTTTATCAGGGAGAGGAGAAATGAACATGCAACTCATTAACCGTAAAAATTTTTTCCCATCGGTTTGCTGTACCTATACGATATTGTCTCTGTTAAAAATTGCCACTGAGGCCTTTACACAGGGAAAATGGGAAATTGATCAGCAGAATTTTGTTATGATATTCTGTATATCGCTTGTTGCCACCTTTGTACTGTCACAATACTATCGTTTTCAGCGTTTTCCGCCGCTGGCGGTAATTTTGGGGCAGTATCTGGTGATACTTGGCGGAATTATGTTTACTATTTGGGTGATAGGACATTTTACGGAATTATCCGAATATGCTTACCTGGATATGTTCCGGTCCTTCACCATTCCTTATGTGATCATTGCAGGCTGGTATTATATATCACTTTTCCAGGAAATAAAAAAAGCGAATGAAATGCTGGAGGAAATCAGAAAGGAGAAAAAAGATGGAGACAGCTATGAAGACTATGACAGATAAAAAAAGAGGATGGGGGCTTTTATCGCTTGGGCTTGATGCTTTTGCGGGCCTGGGGCTGGAGGTGGTTTATGCTTTTTTGCTGGAACCCCTGCTGTACGGGGCATCCATGGAGGGGTGGAATACCTGGCAGACGATTGTACACTGGATTATCACCTGTATTTCCTGGGGACTGGTGGCGGCCTGGGTACTGCGGACGGGGGAAAAGAAGTATGGCCTGAAGCTGTTTGAGGGCAGCCTGAAAACGGTTAAGCTCTGGCAGTGGGCGCTGGTGGCGGCGGGAGCGGCACTTAAAATCTACGCCTCTGTGATGGACTGGGGAGGTTTTAAGGTATATCTTGAATGGAAGTCCCATGGCACGCTTCTTTTTATCTTCCAGTACATATATTATGTGTTTGAAACGCTTCTTTTTACACTGATTCTGGTGTTTGCCCAGTTGGCCTTTGAGACCTGGTTTAAAAACCGGAAAATTCCCTATGGCGGGATTGTCATGGGGCTGACTTGGGGGCTTGGTCACATTTTTACCAAAGGAAGTCTTTTGATAGGGCTGGAAGGAGTTGCGATTGGGCTTTTGTTCGGTTCGCTTTACCTGCTGCTGAACCGGAACCTGAAGGGAACCATGGTACTGCTTTTCTTATTGTTTGTTCTATAAAATGCGGCTTACAGTCCGTACCCTGTTCAGGCTCCCGCCGTCCGGTGCCTGTGCCTTTGTGTCCGCCGCATGGGACAGGGAAATGTAAAATTACCACTGGCATTCGGGAAGAAAATCTGGTAAAGTTCCTTTAGAAGTGATGTGTCCGTTCGGTCCCCGCTTATGATAATTAACAGAAAGGAACCATGATAATGCTTCCAGAAAGCTTTGTAAACAGAATGAAAGAAATGCTGGGGGAGGAATATGAGGCGTTTTCCGAGGCGCTGAGGGAGGAAAGGCATCAGGCCCTGCGGGTGAATCCGCTGAAGGCGGAGCCGGAGGCTTTTGCGCGGACGGGGCCTTTTTCCCTGACGCCGGTTCCCTGGGCGAAAACAGGTTTTTATTATGACGGGGCGCAGCAGCCCGGGAAGCATCCGCTTCATGAGGCGGGCGTTTATTATATCCAGGAGCCCAGCGCCATGGCGCCTGCACAGTTCCTGCAGGCGCGTCCGGGGGAAAGGGTTCTTGATTTATGTGCGGCGCCGGGAGGGAAGAGCACCCAGATCGCGGCGCAGATGAAGGGCGGGGGACTGCTGGTATGTAATGAAATCCATCCTGCCCGGGCTAAAATACTGTCTGAAAACATAGAACGGATGGGCATCCGCAATGCGGTGGTCACCAATGAGACGCCGGAGCGGCTGGCGGAACGTTTTTCCGGGTTTTTTGACCGGATTCTGGTGGATGCGCCCTGCTCCGGGGAAGGGATGTTCCGTAAAAATGAAGAAGCCTGCGGGGAATGGAGCCTGGAAAATGTGGAGATGTGTGCAGAAAGACAGGATACGATTCTTGACAGCGCGCAGCAGATGCTGCGAAGCGGCGGGCTTCTTGTGTATTCCACCTGCACCTTTGCCCCGCAGGAAAATGAAGGGAGCATCAACCGTTTTCTGGATCGCTTCCCGGATTTTACGTTGGTGAATGTGGATATGCCGGAGGGTTTTGAGGCAGGACGGCCGGACTGGGTGCCTGGCGGAAGGGAAGAGCTTGCCAGGACAATGCGGCTGTGGCCTCATAAAATCAGGGGCGAGGGGCATTTCCTGGCGGTTCTTAAAAAGGAAGGCAGCGTATCGGAGACGGAGTGGATGCCTGTGCGCCGGGACGGCATAAAGGGCCTGTCGGTGAAGGAATATGCGGATTATCTGGAATTTGAAAAGCAGTATCTGACAATAAGGCAGGAAGGGATTTTTATTGCCTTCGGTGATCAGCTTTATCTGGCGCCTCAGGGAATGCCGCCTCTTAAGGGGCTGAAGGTACTGCGGCCGGGACTGCATCTGGGCACGAGAAAAAAGAACCGGTTTGAGCCTTCCCATGCGCTTGCCCTGGCGCTGAAGCCGGAGGAGGTGCGTTTTTCCTGTGACCTTCCCTCAGACAGCCGGGAAATTTATGGCTATCTGAACGGAGAGACGTTCCGGGAGGATGTGGGTGTTTACCGCGAGGAAGGCGGAAAGGGCTGGCATCTGATAACAGCGGACGGCTACAGCGTCGGCTGGGGCAAGCTGGCCGGTGGAATCATGAAAAATCATTATCCCAAGGGGCTGAGAAAGAACTGGAGCTGCTGAGGCGGTTTGCAGTATCTGCCAAATGTACGAAATCAGGCATGGGACAGATCGGGAAATCTCAGCCTGTGCCCGTCGAAGGGATTTTCTTTCGGAATACGTGTAAAAAGAGTGTCATCCTCATTGGAAAGCGGTGTGGGAAGGCTGTCTGGGATTCCATCCGGCAGAAATCCCAGAACCGCTTTTTGCGTGCCTGCAGGAGCAAGGCAGGACAAAATTTCCTGCAGGGAGTGACCCGGGGGACAGAAAATATCATGGCAGAGTAACGTCCCGGATGTTACATCCTGTTCTGCGACTGCTGCCGCGTCGTAGTCCGGCAGATAATACACACAGTCCTTCAGAAACGAACCGCAGTAAAACATCAGCAGGTTAAAATTATCCAGGGAAGGCAGCAGGGAAAAGGGATTGGACATCCGGTAATGGGCTTCCAGCAGGCTGTGGCCGGAAGGAGAGTCCATATCCAGCCGGCGCGCCTTTCCCCGTTTTCCGTCCGCAGAAGGGGCAAGCGGAAGGCTGCACTGGTATTCTGTTTCCCTGCGAAAACCGAAACGGGGATAGAAATCCAGTACGGTTTCGTTGGCAAACAGATAGAAGCCGTCGCAGCGCTCCTCCCAGTCCCTGAAGATTTCTTCAATCAGATAGCGGGAAAGCCCCTGGTTGCGGTAAGCCGGATGGGTCATGACTGTGCCCAGCTGGATATAGTTTTTTATCTGCCCGTTCCAGCGGGTTTTCATCAGATTGACGGATACATTTGCGGCAGCAGTACCGCCGTCCATCAGGGTATAGGGCTGATAGCGCTGTGACCAGCAGCCGTTTTCATACCAGCCCTCAAAGGACAGCTGAAAGGTCTGCATGGCCAGAGCGTTAAAGGCATTTCTTACAGGCGCGGTATCACGCACATTTTTTTCCAGCTTGTATTTCATTTGTTTCCCTGTTCCTCCCTGTTCAGTTCCTTCAGCCGTTCATTCATTTTTCTTGCTTCCCTTCTGTTGTAAAAGAAAAAAATACTCCAGATTGCCGTAAAAATCAGAACGCCCAGGATGATAAAGGTCATCATGTACCATTTATTTTCCAGCGGGATCCATCCCAGATAAAAAGCGGCCAGAAAATATCCGCTCATGCCAAGCGTGAAATGAATCAGAATCTGTATACCGAGGGAAAGCCTGTCAATTCGGTAAACGATGCTGGTGGAGCCGCAGGCGATACCAACAAATACGGCGCCCAAGGCCTGCCTTGGAAAATTATTCACAATAGGCGCAAGGAAAGCCGGGCCGCTGATGAGATAGCCGATAAGGCAGGTAAATACGAAAAAGGTGCAGCCCCATGAAATTCCCAGGAAAAGATAGTTGATAACTTTTTTTACGCTCATATCTATACCCCCAGTCGTTGTTTGAATTGCTGACGGTAGCTTCGGGTAATCACTTCCTCCACTCCGTTTTTCATCACAAGCTCCATCGTGCCATTGAAAGAGGCTTCTACATGGCTGATCCGGCGGATGCTGACAAGCGCCGACTTGGAAATGCGCACGAAATTTTTTCCCAGCTGTTTTTCCAGCTCGTACAGAGGCCTGTTTAACAGAAAGCGCCTTTTCTGCCGGTCGTAGAGCGCGAGCTCGCGACCCTCCGTGCGGATAATTTCTATGGCGTCCGGCTCAATAAGATAGGTTTTCCCATCACGCTGGGCGGGGAACACGTTTTCCTCCCCTTCTTTTTCCAGAAGCGATATGGCGGCCTGCAGGTTCGGGGTCAGCCTGGCGGCGTTTATGACCGCGCAGGGTTCCTGGCAGGCCGGATCGATTTTCAGCTCCACACGCATGGGCGGTTCCCTCCTTAGATTCGGTTCAAGCCTTTTAAAGCAGCTGTGAACTGACTGGTTATAACATTTTTCCAATACATTATATCCGCTCTGCGGGTGTGGGCCTTTGGCGGAATTTAGCGCCCGGATTTCTGCGGCGGGCGCAGAAATCAGCATGCGCAGATATAATGTCCCTACGCCAACATTATATCATAAAACGGGGGAAAGGAAATGCGTTTTATCTCCGGTATCAGCAGGTTGCCCTGCAAAACCTGCATTTCGTACGCCGTCTGTTGCCGTGCGGGCTGCAGCTGCTTATGATGAAGAAAAAGGAAGATAACTGTGAGGGGTGCTGAACAGTTATAAAGGAGGAATGCATATGGATAAGACACTTGTGGAAATAGATGGACTGCGGCTGGATTATGGGGCGGTATGTGCGGTGAAGGACGTATCCTTCCGCATGAAGGCAGGAGAAATACTTGCCGTCATCGGGCCTAACGGCTCCGGGAAAACCTCTACGGTAGAATGTGTGGAGGGACTGCGCAGGCCCACTTCAGGGAGCGTGCAGGTTTTCGGGGTGAACCCGCTTAAGAACCGCAGTCAGGTGTACCGGGAAATGGGGATACAGCTGCAGGAGGCGGAATATCCTGACAAAATTAAAGTAAAGGAGCTTTGCGGGCTGTTCGCTTCTTTTTATGAAAATCCTGCCGACTGGCATCTGCTCCTACAACAGCTGGGCCTGGGGGAAAAGGCGGGCCGTGCGGTAAAAAAACTGTCCGGCGGGGAAAAGCAGCGGCTGTCGGTGCTCCTTGCCCTGCTGCCCC
>NZ_KE992641.1:20199-65425 GCF_000466465.2 Clostridium sp. KLE 1755 | reverse complement strand
AGTTCCGCCATTTTGGCAGCCGCAGGGAAAACGGAGCCTGTTAGAAATATCCCATTTTTGAGGCCGAACCAGCAAAAACCCCGCCCCGGCCAGACAGACGGCAGACAGGAGACAAACAAAAGCCGGGGCCTCCGGGGACGGACGGGGAGCCGCCGCCCTACAACGAATCGCGGATGCTGGCGAAGTGCTTACACTCGTTATCGATAGTATCCATCAGCTCTGCATTACGCTCCTGAAGCAGCGTCCTGAAATTCTCCAGATTATCATGCCCCTTCTTCGTCCAGGAATAAGGATGGGTCAGAATCTGTACCCTGTCATATCCCAGCAGCGTTTCTTCATCCGGCACCCCATAATTCCACCTGTGCTTGGCGTCGGAAATATATTTTACATGAAGCGGCGTATCCGCTGTTACATTTTCTGAAAAGGTGAAAAATTCATCCTGATAAGCATTGATGATACCGGGGAATTTGATATTCTCCCGAAGCACATCCGCCGAAGGCCTGTGGATGGAAAACTCTGTGATTTCAAAGCCCAGCATTTCACTGAGCACATGAATTTCCTGCAGTATCTTCCTGCGCACCAGTTCCATATCAGTCAGGCCGTTCAAAGCGAAGTGGAGGCCGATAACATGTCCTCTTTCATGCATATATTTAATCATATCCATATTTTTCTTGGACAGGATATTGTAGGAATTGTTCGTCCACTGGAAAAAATAAGTGGAAGTAAAATCCATGGAAAGCTCCAGCTTGGAAAGCGCAAAAGCACGATCCACACTGAATTCCACATCATGACGCATGATAATAAATTTATCCTTTTCCTGCGCCTGCCTGAAATTACAGGCCCTGCCGCTTTCTTTGATAATTCTTATGATCTCTTTATAATCCGCATAGGAAAACATACTTTCTTGCACCTCTCTGTCCGCCCTTACCGCAGGCGGGAATCCTTTCGTATCTCTCTTATGTCCGCAGCCATACCAGTTACAGCTGCCGCACAGACAGCTGTCAGTGTCTGCATACCGATTCTATATAATCATGCCACTGCTCAAAAACCGCCTTGCTGTTGGCAATTTTTCGGATATCCCTGGCCTTGCTTCCAAGGCGTTCCGCCAGCTCCGGATTTTCTATCAGACGGCAGATCCCCTCCGCCATCGCGTCCTCGTCCTTAATCGGCACTAGAAGGCCGTTTACTCCATCCTGTATCACTGTCCTGGGACCGCCGCAGGGACAGTCAGTGGACACAATGGGAAGCCCCAGAGCCATCGCCTCCAGCAACGCATTGGGAAGCCCCTCCCAGTCAGAGGAAAACGCAAAAACAGAAGCGTTCACCAACTGCCTCTCCAGGGAATCACTGGCCCCCATCAGGAACACATAAGCTTCGGCTTTTCTTTCGGCAATCAGCTGCTCCAGAAGCTCCTTCGTGCCGTCCCTGGAATCGCCGCCGTATATTTTAAGTACATAGTCGGGATGCTTCTGATGCACTTTATCAAAAGCACGGATCAACATAAGCTGGTTTTTGAAATCCACCAGCCTGCCTGACTGCACCACTTCTTTTACCCTTGTTTCCGGTTTGGGAATATCCAGATATTTATTATTCAGCGGATTCAGTATGATACGTGATTTCCGCTGTACCTTGACCGGAAAAAAATCCCGCTGCCCTTCCGTCTGGAACACGCAACCTGCTGCCCTTGGAAACAGAAGAGGGATCTGGATTTTATCATCCCATTTGTCATAATGCCCGACAGGATCCGTTCTGACCGAAACAATGACCGGGATTCCCGTTCCCAATGCAGCCGTTATAGCGCGGTAATTCGCCTTATGGCAGAACGCCACCACCACATCCGGCCTCACCTTTTTTATAAAAGCCCGCAGCCTCTTCTCACGGATTCTCAGCTTGGCGATTCTGCCCTTGCCCTCTTCCTCCGCATTCAGGCCCACATGAACTCTTGTAATACTCTTATCAATACGAAATTCATTTTCTGCATACCATTCCGTAGCGATATAGACCTCGTAACCCTCAGCCGCAAACTGGTGGGCCAGATTGGTAATAACCCGCTCAGCCCCACCCTGTTCCAGGCTGTTTATATGAAAGATTATTTTACGCATATTTGCTCCCATCCGTGCACCGGCTGCTCCTACATTAACATTCCGGGAAGATCCTGCCCATCCTTCATGAGCAGAATTAACACTTCCTTAATTTGGGTACACAAATTCAACTTAGTTTACCACATTAGAAGGGAGGTTACAAGGGACTGTTTTCAAACAAACGCCTGTTTTGCCTCATTTCTGTGTGTATGAACAACAGCTCCTTCCAGGGCCTGATACCGGGATATCACTGAAATTCCTGACGTTTCTTTACCTCTGGAATCAACTAAAAAGCGGATACCGGCATGCTTCATGCTGTGGTATCCGCCTGCAGGCTGTCTCTATTCCATTCCGCCTTTTTATCCCCTGTGCAGCGGGGCTGAGTCAGTCATTGTTTTTATTGCTGTTTTCTCCGCCAGGGCCATCTTTCCTGGGCACCTCATCAGGAATGACATCCTGCGTACTGTCATCGGGCAGCGGCAAATCCACTTCGGGAATATTGCCATCGTCATATACGCTTAAGTTCTTCGTTTTGGAACCGGATAAATTCTGTCCATTCTTGTCCATACTCTTTCCGCCTTTCTGTTTTGGGAATAGTATGTCCGGTTTGGTTTTCTTTATTCCCCACTGCCCACCCATATTTTCCGCAGGCTGCAATGGCTTCCCTCACGGACCGCCGTCCCAATGCAGCCATATAAGTATGGATTATCATTATCTTCATACTCCAGCAAAACCTTACCATCTATTGCAGCCGTCATGTGATTTCCTTTTACCCGGACAGCCAGACGATACTCCTTCTCCTTTTCCCAGGGAAAGCACGCTTCACATAGCAACTGATACCCATTGTCATTTTTCAGGAGCCCCACTCTGCCCTCCGGAATCAGACCGAAGGCATAGGATCGCAACGCGCCCTGTACTCTGACCTGCAGCAAATGAATCTCACCTGTATGGGCGGCAAGAAATCCTTCCGCCATATAATCGGTCCAGTTCCATCCTCCCGTATAGGCCTCCCCGAAATCACTGCATGACAGGTGAAGCCTTCCCTGCTCCAGGGTAAGCCTTCCCTTCAGCTTGGTAAACTGGCTGATTTCCCGATGCAGCCCGGGCCATACTTCCACTCTCTCCGAAGCAAAATCAATCCCATAGGACGGCGTACCATCCCAATACAGATCGTCCAGATAACAGCAGAAATCGTCTCCCTCCTCTGCCGTTCCTGTGAGGAAACAGACTCCGGCTTCGTCCAGCAGTTCCCCATCCAGCCCGGGAATCGTCCAGCTTAAGGCCTCCCAGCATCCCGGCGTAATTTCTTTCCAGCTTCCATAATAATACCTGCTGCCGTTATCACCATGCACATACAGACAAGCCTTTACACCATACTCCTCTCCGTTTACTCTCACCGCAGCATGCAGTGTCTGTCCCGGATATATCAGCGGTGAAAAAGCGGGATCATAACGACTGTCATGGAAATCAGCAGGACGGCAGTAGGTCTTTTTATAAACCATTACCTTTTCCCCTCTGGCCACCGGCTTTATAACACATTTCAAAGAACGGCTTCCGGAAAATGCGGTCTCAATTGTATTTAGAAGAGTGCCTTCTCTCTGTGAAACGCTCCCATCATCCATATTACATACTTTCATTCGGATGGCATGCGTGGATCCGGGATATTCAAAATGGCAGCTGTCCATGCGCTCTTCAAAAATCTGTTTCCACGGCATTGGAACCTCTTCCCCTGCAAGCTTGTACGCCTGTCTGGCAATATAAGAGGCGCCATAAGGGATATCCATAATATTTAAAGAACCAATAACACTGGAGCATGCAAGAAAATCATGTACCGGTTGCCTCCATTTTCTGCTGTCTATTACATTAAGTCCTCCTCTGACTCCCATAATTGCCGCCACATTTCCCACATTACAGTCCGTATCCCATCCGCACATGGTACAGATATTGATCGTATCTGAAAAATCACCCTTCCCATACAGCAATGCAAGAATCATCACTGCAATGTTGGGTATGATATGACAGACTCCGGGATATTTATCATAGCCAAAATTGTTGAAAATATATTGGAAACATAATCTCCAGCCGTTCTTTTCCTTCTCCCAAAAGGCCATAACCGCCTTCACTGTTTCCGCATATTCACAGTCCTCCGGCAGAAAGGACAGACCCTTCCTGATAATTTTAACGATATCCTTCTCAACAAAAGCATAGCTGATGCACACCGCAACAAAAATCCCCCCATAAACACCATTGCCATCATGGGTGACGCTGGCGGCCTTCCGGGCCAGTGATGCCGCAAGCGCCGGATTTCCCGGCGCTGCCAATCCCCAGCTGTCGATAAAAATCTGTCCGCCTATCTGTTCTGCCGCCGTCCTCCCATTCTGCCTGGCACTACCGCTGCGGGGCGCAGTAATCCCGTGGCGCAGGTTCAGGTAGGCAGTATGCTCTGTTGAAACCCCATATCCGCCCCACCAGAAAAATCCATGTTCATAAGGCGCATAATTCAGCAGTGCTTCCGCCACATCCTGCGGCGTTATAGCCTCTTCCTCTGTTTTTCCGCAGTCCTCCAGGGCACGTATCAGAAAGATCGGGCCGTTACTGTCATCATCTGCCGCAAAATCCCGGTAATCTGCCAGATACCCGTTTACTTCTCCATAAACGGTACGTATTTTTTCGTAAGTCCAGCTTTCCACCGGTGCGCCCAGACGAATACCTATAATTTTTGCCAGCCAGCCCGCGTATATTTTTTCTATAAAATCCTGCTTCATCTATTTTCCCCTGTCTTCAAGGCTTCCCATTTTCAAAAAGGCATCCCTGAATATTCTGTCTCTGTTAACTTCCTTTATATTGCCAATCAGATGCCTCGTGTAATCTCTGCTCCAGGTCAGTTCATCCGTTATTATGGGTGCTGTGGTTATTTCCCTTATGCTCCAGTCCTTATCCATCAGGCATCCCACTGCACCGATATCCCAGATGGTCTTTCCCCAGGCAAAATGATCCTTTCCATATGTCTTAACAATGGAAATCAGATAATCACACAGGTCATTCCTGTTTCCAAGACAGCTTTCCAGCTCCGGTACACTTGTCAGCATATGCGAAGTGACATAATTACATGGCACATGCAGGAGCGGTACTCCTGAATCAAAAATCACCTGCGCCGCTTTCACATCCTGATAAACATTATAGGTATTTGGCGATTCGGTAAAATCATTTCCGGCAAGCCATACTATAACAATACGTTCCCTGATCTCCGGGTTCAAAAGCAGCGCGGATGCGATATTGGTCCCGGCCCCGATTCCAATCACATACAGCGGATTGTCAGATGAGTAGCACATCGCGCGCTCCGCCAGGTCCAGAGCCGCTTTCGATTCCACAGGAATATCTTTCCCTGGCAGGTAAGAACAGGAGCCTCTTTTTACCTCGCAGCATCCCAGTTTCCCGCATAGCTTCATAATCCGCAGGATCTCCTGATAGCTCATTTCCATCCCTGCCGCAGGATCCTGTGTTCGTTCATTCATGGCAAAAGGCGCAGCATAGATTGCTTTTACCCGAAAACGTTCCGGAGACAAAAGCAGATAACTGACTGCAAAGGGATCATCCACCTCCGTTGCCGTATCCGTATCCAAAACGGTATCCAATATTCCTTCCCGCCATTCCAGCATCTGCAGACGTCTGCTGTCGCTTATACTCATACTTTTCATATATTTTCTCCTACTATTGCTGTGTTTTAAATCGTTCTTTCTGTCAAAAAAGCGCGGCCGGCTTACCGGCAGCGCTTTTTACTTAAGCTTTTATTCCGGAGCTCATTGCCCCCTTCACAAATTCCTTCTGTGTGCAAATAAAGAAAAGAATTACAGGGAAGGATAACAGGACAACGCCGGCCAGTGTCAGGTTCGTTTTTTGGAAATAAGTCATATTTACGGTCTGCAGCCCTACAACAAGCGTATATTTATCCACTTTGTTAATAAATGTGGCAGGAACCATATAGGAGTTCCAGGTTCCGGTAAAATTCAGAATCGCAATGGATGCAAACAACGGCTTTGATATGGGGCAGACAATTCTGGCAAATACTCCAGCATGGCTTAATCCGTCAATTCTGGCCGCCTCCAGCAGCTCTCCCGGCACAGCGAAGAAAAATTGTCTTGCCATGAATAAAAACATGGTCTGTGATAGAAACGGCAGTGTAATCGCCCAGATGGTATTATGCATGTTCAGCCTGGCAAGCTGTATATACATCTGTATCATTGTCAACTGAAACGGCACCATCATGGATATCAACAATGCGCCGAAAATTATCTTTTTCCCCGGAAATCTCAGCTTGGCCAGGGCGTATCCCGCCATGGTGGGGAATATCAGATTACCCGCTACCACAATCGCCGTAGAGGCAAAGGTATTCCAGTACCACCTCATTATAGGATATTTTGTAAACAGCTCTTTAAAGTTATCCAATGTCCATACACTGACAGGCGCCCATGTCTGCACATACCGGTACGGCAGCAGAGAGTTGTAAAACACATACAATATAGGAAGCAGGAATATCAGTGATAATCCGATAAGGACGGTATATAAAACAACCTTCAGCAGTTTCTTTTTCATGATATTCACTCTCCTTCCTTACTGATAAACATCCGGATTAAGGACAGCAGGAAGATGATAGCAAGAAGCACCATGGCCGCTGCACTGCCGTAACCCATGTCCATATAACTGAAAGACTGCTGGTAAAGGAAGGTAACCACCGTACTCGTAGAACCGGCGGGCGACCCCAGCGGGCTTTGTTTCGAAATTGCAGCAATCTGGTCAAAAATCTGAAATGCATTGATCATACCCAGGGTAATCACCAGATAAGTGGTCGGCTTAACCAGAGGCAGCGTAATATACCAAATCGCCTGCGCTTTGTTGGTTCCGTCTATTCTCCCGGCTTCGTAAAGCTCAGCCGAGATATTCTGGAGTCCGCTGATATACAGTATCATGTAAAAGCCAATTTGCTGCCATACGTAAATAATAATAACCAGAAGCAATGCGTATTTCGTACTCGTAAACCAGGTGGTGTTATCAAAACCAAACAGCGTAAACAGCCTGGTCCCAATCCCGTCCTTGATAAAAAAATACATAAAGAATATACTGACTGCCACGGAAGAGATTACATATGGCATATAATAAGTCGTGCGGAAAAAGGTTTTGCCTTTGATATTTCCGTCCAGCAATACTGCAATCAGGAAAGCGATCACTGCAATCAGCACAACGACAACCGCCGCCATCAGGAAGGTATGCTCCAGCGCCTTGATAAAATCTTTATCCTGGAACAGCCGGATAAAATTGTCAAGTCCGATAAACCTGGTGCGCTCCGGCGTTATAAAGCTGTAATCATAAAAGCTGAGCCGCATGGATTTTACCGCAGGTATAAAAAACCAGTAAATCCACATAAACACAGCTGGCAGAAGGAAGCATACCGCTGTAAGAACCTCCGGTTTTTTATACCTTTCCCGGTATTTCTTCTTATTTTTGTTCATTGTAAACACCCTCTTTACCGGGAAGCCATTTATTCTGCGCCATATTCTGCCGCCAGCTGTTCTACAATATCCTGTCCGGTCATCGTCGAGCTTTCGTCAAACATGGTTTCCTGCATCAGATTAATCAGGCTGTCTGCAAATTTCTTGCTCTGGGTCGGATAGCTGAAAGGCGTGGAAGAATCAAGATAGCTTACCAGGTCAGCCAGTGCCGGGACTTTTTCTTTATAAAGGTCAAAGTACTCTACCTTGGCCGGAATAACTTCCGTCACATCGACTACTGCTTCATATAATTTATCTCCGCCTACGGCATAGCTTATGGCCTTGGCAACCTCTTCCGGATGCTTGGAATTCTTAAGGGCAACCAGTGCCGCAGAATGGCAGGTTCCGCCGCCGTTCCCGTTTCCGCCTTTCGGTACGGGCAGATATTTCAGTTCAATATCCGGCGCTTCGGATGCAAAGCTGGCCTGATACCATGCGCCGCCGATGGAAAACAAAGCGGACTGCTGGATCATAACCGCCCCGTCCCAGCTTAAGCCTAACTCGGTGGGAGTAACAATATAGCCTTCCCTGTAGGCATCAATCAGGAACTGAAGCGCTTCCGCATTTTCCTTTGCACCGATATTTTTACCGTAATCCCAGCCGCCGCCGAAGGAAAGGGCAATATTGGTCAGATGGTATTCCTGAACATTCAGGCAAAGGGCAGGCATATTATGTTCTTCTTTAACCTTTTTGCAGATATCCAGAACCTCGTCCCATGTCGTGGGATAATTATCTCCCAGGCCGAACTCATTCCACATGCTGTTATTTACAATAAATACGCCGGGATTTAATGCATAAGGAATTCCATAAACTACATTATCAATTTTCCAGGCATCCATTGCCTTTTCCCAGGTTCCCTCAAGGCTGATAACGCCGGAATCCACATAATCTGTCAGGGGTTCAAACAGTCCCTGCTCAATATACTGCAGATAGTGTTCATTGGTACAGGATATGATATCCGGAGCTGTTCCCGCCGCTATCTGGGCAGGAATATTGTCCCAGAAATCAGAATCACTGGGGTATTTCAGGAATTCTATTTTAATGCCCAAATCATCTTCAATTCCTTCAAATGCCTTTTCCAGACGCTGGGATTCGTCATCCGACCATATTCCTATTGTAAGGGTAACCGCCTCCCCGGTATCATTCTTTGCTTCCACCACCGCTGCCTGTGTTGTCTGTTCCGTGCTTTCGGATTCCTGTACGGTATCCTTTGCTGTCTCTGCGGTTTTCCCGTCAGAAGCCCCACAACCAACTGTTCCTAAAAGCATTGCAGCGCATAATACGCTTCCCAATACTTTTGTTATGAGTTTTTTCTTCATAATCTGCTCCCTCCAATTATTTTTCTTTATCCTTAAGGTACCGGTCCTTATGCATTAATTATATTGTCGGCAACGCCATTTTCCTATTTCCATATTTATCAAATAGCAAAACATTTTGTTCCAAAGACGAAAAAAAGAAACTGTCGTCCGGCCCCTCCCTGCAAAATCTGCCGGCAGCAATTTCTTTTCTTCAAAATTTTGTCTTATTATTCTTTTTTTTGTTCAGCTTCCCTGATTTCTATATTCAATAGGAGTGATCCCCTCCTGCTTCTTGAATGCCATATGGAATGCGGTTGTAGAGGTATAGCCCACCTCTGTTGCAACCTCGTATATTTTCTTATTCGTGTTTTTCAGCAGTTCTCTGGCCTCTTCAATCCTCAGCTGGTTAATATAAGCCGGAATGTTTTTTCCCATATGTTTGTTAAAAATCCGGCTGGCATAGCTTTCACTCAGTTCAAGATATGCCGCAATATCGCTCAGCGAAATGTCCTGCCTGTAATGCTCCCTGATGTAATCACACGCCCTGCGGACCAGCCAGTTCGTACTCTGATCTGTTTTTTCAGGAATAACCGAATCCAGCCAGATATAAACCTGGGATTCCATCTCCTCCAGGCTTTCCTGTTTTTGCAGTATTTCCAGTATCTGTGCATCCTGCCAGTTACGTTCCTGCGCCTGCAGCAGCTTCACGATGTCCTGGCAGAACACCCTGATACGCTGCGGCTCCGCAATCTTTCCATTACGGATCTCCTCAAAATACTCCTGCATCCTTTCACGGATTTCTTCTGTTTTTCCATCCACGACACATTCCTTCAGGCTGTTTTCGATTTCGGTTAATTTTCCATCAAACTCTCCGGCTTTCAGATAATAATCTCTTAAATCCTCATAAAAATATACCGCTTTTTTATCGAAAAAGCTCCTGTCAAGCATTCTGTACGCCTGATTCCATGCCTCTCTGATTTTCTCTTCACCATAATGTAAGCTGCTCACGCCGATAATCATATCCAGATCCAGATAATTCTGCACTATATTGTAAATATGGGGGATCAAACGTCTTACGCGCATATGAATCTCCTGCATGCTCCCGGTATCGGAAAAGCTGATAAATATCCCCACTGTTTCCTTTGTATACTGAATCACATCATACTCCTGATAGTGCTGCAGCGCCTGCTCCAGAATGGAATAAAACGAGCGGTAAAATAATTCCATTCCCTTTTGTTCATAGCGTCTTTCTATCTTTTCCATATCCCTGATTTTTCCTGCTATGGCACAGAAACAGGAGGTACGGAAGGTAAGCTCTTGCGTCTCTCCGAAGGAAAAGCCTTCTATTTTCTGCCGGAGATATTTTTCCGCCATCATTTTCCGGTTTCGCGGCTCTTCTTCTTCCGGCCGCCTGTTAAAATCCAGACGCAGAATTGCACTCAGTATGCTGCTTTCATTCAGATTTGATTTCAGCACATAATCGTCAGCGCCTCCGCGGAGGGCCTCCCTCACATATTCAAATTCTTCATAACACGTAAGCATAATGACTTTACCGGAATATCCCTCTTCCTTAAGCCGGTTCAGAACCTGCAGACCGTTCATCCCCGGCATATTAATATCCAGAACAATCAGATCAGGCTGATATTTCCGGGCCATCTGAAGACAGCTTTCACCATCGGAGGCCTCTCCTATGATTTCAAAACCGTTTTCTTCCCAGGCGACTGCATGAATGATCCCGATTCTGACCAGTACCTCATCATCTACGATTAAAACCCCTATTTTCCTTTTCATATGCTACCCGCCTTGCTGTTCATGACTTCTTCCTTGCCGGAATCCTCACTGTTACTTTGGTAAAACAGCCTTCTTTGCTGTCAATCCGAATGGCATACTCCTGTCCGTAAGTCAGTTTGATCCGTTGGTTTACATTGTATATGCCGATTTTATTCAGACGTTTTTCCGATTTTCTTTCGCTGTTAAGTATTTCATCTATTTTTTCCCTGGAAAGCCCTTTTCCATCATCCGTTACGCAAAGGAAAAGATTTCCTTCCTCCAGATGGATGTCTATTTTAACCGTTGCACATATATCGTTATTGTCAAAGCCATGCAAAACTGCATTTTCAACCAGCGGCTGAAGAATAAAGCGCGGTATCTCATACTGCATGGTTTCTTCCCGTATATCGAAGATAAATGAAAAGCGTTCAAAATACCTGAAATTAAGTATTTTGATATAGTTTCTGATAAATTCCACTTCTCGTCCCACATCCACGAATTCACTGGTGTCCTCCGCCACATAATTCAGGACCTTTACCAGGGCGTCAATCATCTGTGTTACCTTATCGGCGCCCTGCAGCTCGGAAAGCCATCGTATGGAATTCAGCGTATTGTACATAAAATGCGGATTGATCTGGGACTGCAGCGCCAGCATTTCCATTTCCCTTTTTTCTTTTTCCTTTTCTTTTACCTCTTCAAACATGGCATTAATCCGCTTTACCATATGATTGAATTTCTGGGAAAGGATTTTCATTTCCCCATAGAATTCTTCTGTCTGCAAAGAAAGGTTTCCTGATTCTACCGATTCCATGGTGCCGATAAGGCGGAAAACAGGCTGTGTGATTGTATTCGAAATCTTGATGCTTACAAATACCAGAAAAATACCCAAAGCCAGCATTACAGCAACCGCCAATATAAAAGTATAGGCAATATTTCTGACCGCGTCTCCAATCGGGACAAGCTGGTATATCTTCCCATCCATATAATTAAGCTTCGTCATCGCCAGATAATAGGTCTGGTTTCCAAAATATACCTGGTACAGCTTGCCTTTTTCCTTGAATTTCTCAGAGTTCTTTTCAAGAAAATCCGTGATGCTTCCCTTATTTTCCTCACCGCCCGGAAGAATCAGCTTCCCGTTTTTATCCGATACCGCTATGATGCTTTCACTGTATTCAGAAGCATCCCATAATTTCGCAAAGTTATCTGCAGAACAGTCTATCACAATCATTCCCAGATATTTTCCGGTATCCGGATCCAGAATTCCCCTTGCCACAGAAAGGACATCCCACTTCATTGCCACGGCTTTTTCCTCATGCACTCCAATGATGAATGGCTTTCCATTTCCTTCCTTAACCTCCTGAAACCAGCTTTCCTCCTCAACTCTGTACGCCCCTGCCGCCGATTGATTCGTTCTGTACGCGTAATAATTCATATTGGCAGGGAAAAGCCAGACAGCATCAATTTGATTATGCATATAGTAAACATGTTTATACAGCTTCGGTCCGATGGCATTCACATCATTAATCTGGCTCACTGTTCTTTTTTCCGTCTCAATGCCATCATAGTCCTTCCGTAGTATTTCCATAATATCGGAATCCAGATAAGGAAATTCGGAAAGCTTTACCATGCTGTCAAAATAGTTGTCTATGCTCTTCTTTATTTGATAATTACTGCTGTAGATAGATTTGCTTATACTCTCCTTTATCAAATGCTTCCACAATGTACCCAGCAGCAGAAACATAACCATAAGTGTAATACAAATAATCAGCAGGTAACCCAGCAATATCTTCTTTTTAATCGAAAGATTTTTTATCCTGATCGATTTCATTTTCCTCACCCGTTTTTAATGATATCATTCGTTTTTTTATTATACATCATTCAGTGGTATCAATTCTACTTTTTTGTTCCCTGCCCCATTTTCTTCCCATGGCATAACCCGCATGAAAAAATTTCAATCCATCCCCGTCAAACCGCTGTAGTATACTAAAGTAAAGGCCACCGGAGGAGCTACTGCCATTTCCGGCGGCTACGCATTCTACGATAAAACAGGAGTTAAAACCTTATGAAAATCACAGATATTAAAGCCGAAAAGGTACGCATTGAACTTACCTCCCCCTTCCGTGTTGCCTTTGCCGAAATCAATTATTCTGAAAACCTGCTGATAAAGGTTTCCACAGATGAGGGAATCGATGGCTATGGAGAAGCCGCGCCGCTGCCTTTTGTCACCGGCGAGACCATTGACAGCGTAGTCAGTGTAATCAGCCTGCTCCGCCCCGGCCTTATCGGCATGAATCCACTCGATATTGAAAAAATCCATGAGCTGATGGACGGATGCATCTATGGGAACAGTTCCGCAAAATGTGCTGTAGATCTGGCAATGTACGATATCTGCGGCAAACTGATGGGCCAGCCGGTTTACAAGCTTCTTGGAGGCTATTCTAACCGGGTTCAGAACGATATTACCATTGGGATTGACACACCTGAGGCTATGGCGGAGGAAGCCAGGGCACATGTGTTTAAGGATGGCTTCCATATCCTGAAAATAAAGGCCGGTATTCATGTGGAGGAGGATATCCGCGCCATGCATCTGATCCGGGAGGCCGTCGGGCCCAAGATCCGCCTGCGTGTGGATGCCAATCAGGGCTATGATACCAGCGATGCTATTTATGCGCTGACTGAATTTAAAAAAGTGGGCATCGAGGCTGTTGAGCAGTGCCTTCCCTATTGGGATTTTGAAGGTTCCGCCTATGTGCGGAGCAAGGTGAATGGTATCCGCATCATGCTGGATGAGTCCATCCATAATCATCTTGACGCTGCAAGGGCCTGTAAGGGCGGCTGCGCGGACATCCTGAATATCAAGCTCATGAAATGCGGAGGACTTTTCCGGGCATCCCAGATCAATTCCATTGCGGAAGCCTTTGGGGTCAACTGTATGGTCGGCTGTATGATGGAAACCAAGCTCGCCACCACGGCCGGTGTCAGCCTGGTTGCCTCCAAAAAGAACATCACCGAAGCGGATTGTGACAGCTTTCTCTTCTATGCTGATGAGCAGACCGGCATGTCCGGCGGCTTTACCCGTGAAAATGACGTATTTACCCTGCTGGATGCACCGGGCTTTGGACTGGATATTTCTTTCTGAATCATTCTCCGCACCTTCGCAGTGATATACAAAAGGACAGCGCATCCATTACGCTGTCCTTTTGTATATGCAAACCTGCCCGAACTGCTGCTCTCAATGAAACAACTTCTTAATCTCATTAATAAAAACTCTCTCCACCCGTGTCAGCTCCGTCTGGTTCTTCTTAATCCACCCGAATTCATACTTCAGGTTCACATTCTGATAAGGATAAATCACCATGGAAATCGGAATGTTCAGCTTATTATATATCTTATGGCTCTGGGCCACGCAGAAATACGCTGGAATCTGGCCGCACAGGCTCACCGCCGTATCATTATCCGCCACGTAGACCACCTTGGGATTCCCAAAGGCGGTTCGTATCTCGCCTTCCTCCTTGGTAAAGGGGTAAACCGTTTCCTTGGTCATGATCAGGAGCTGATCCGAAAGCAGGCCCTTCCTGAGGCGGGTAACTCCCAGCTCATTCACCGGATTGTTGCGATCCACCGCCACGCCCACGTTCAGCCGTCCCAGCGCATGATATTCCATATCGTTCTGGGCAAACAGGGCGCAGGCCTCCTCCGTGTAGATATTCAGCGTCATCAATATTCCCAGGTCACATCTTGCATCTCTCACATCCGTAAAAACCTCAGAATATGTTTTCTGGTAAAACTGAAAATCCGTATCCGCATTCAGATATTGGGCCAGAAGCCTTGCAAAAATTTCACTTGCAAACAGCATCTGGCCGCAGGAGGCACTGAATTTCAGCGGCTGGCTTCGGTTTTCCTCTGCCTGAATTGCCATGTTTTTTATGCGTTCCACATGCTGCAATGTTTTTTCTGCCTCTGCAAGAAAGGCTCTTCCGAATTCTGTTGTGGCAATGCCTTCCGTTGTCCGGATAAAAATTTCCTGCTCCAGCTCCAGTTCCAGCGCATGGATGGATTTGCTCAATGCCGACTGGGAAATGTAGAGCGTCTGGGCGGCCCTGCTGAAGGAGCCGAGACGGTTAATTTCACTGGCATAAATGAGCTGATTGAGATTCATATACACACATTCCTTCCTGCCAGACAGCAGCAACATCCTCAAGTGCACGAATATTGCCGGCCGGATTTCCCCTCACCGCAAGGATATCTGCCAGATATCCTTCCGCCAGAAGGCCCAGGCTGCTTCCCAGCCCCAACGCCTTTGCGCCATTATGCGTGGCGCAGGCAACTGCCTCTATCGGGGATATTCCATATTGTACCATAAATCCGCACTCCCTGGCTACCGGTGATGCCTTCGGGTGGCTGCAGGCATCCGTATCGGTTCCCGTGGCAACAAGCACGCCGCTGTCATACAGCTTTTTAAACTGCTCCCTGTAAGTATCCACGGTATCCTTCAAATAGGCGGCGTTGCTGCCAAGGCTCTCATCCGCCTGCTGGTTTTTAACAAGCTCCCATGCATAATGGAAAACATAGATTGTCGGCACCCATACCTGTCCGTTATCCCGCATGCGTTCCGCCTGTTCCACCGTCAGATGTGTCCCATGCTCAATGCTGTCACAGCCAGCCTGGATACACATTTCCATGGAAGATCCATAGCCCGCATGGGCGGCCACCTTTATCCCAAAACGGTGCGCTTCCTTAACAATGGCGTCAAGCTCCTCCTGGCTGAACTCCTCTCCACGGTAGGCTTCGCTGTCCAGTACCTTGATACAGTCAGCGCCGTCCCTGATGTTTTTCCGCACCGCCCTGCGCACCTCATCCACACCGTCCACTTCCTCCACTGCCCCGGTCATGCTGTAGCCGTGGCCGCCGGTAATGCACAGTCCCTTCAGGCTTGTAAAAATACGGGGCGCTTTGATATAGCCCGCACTGGCTGCATCCTTCAGGGTAATGCCGATGCCGTCCGCGCTTGACATATCCCTTATGGTAGTTACGCCGGCCTTCAGGGTATCCTCCATTCTTTTCCCTACAAAATAAGCCCGCAGCATTCGATCCTGCGCGAGCCTGTCCGCATTTTTTTCTCCGTAAAAATAGCCGATGTGGGTATGCATATCGATTAACCCGGGAAGCAAGGTGCAGCCAGGAAGCCTGATTTCCTCTTCTCTGTATATCCGTCGAAGCTCCTCCGCCCTTCCCACCGCTTTGATCCTTTGTCCTTCCATTACCACTGCGCCCTGCTCTATCACGGTTTTTCCGTCGCCTGTAATCACTCTGTCCGCAACCAGCATATCTCTTTTCTCCTTTTTATAAAGCAGCGGCCTCCCTAAGGGAAGCCGCGTCACAGCGCTGTTTACGCCAGATCCTTTGCCCTGAGGCACATCACCTGATGCCCTGCCTCCAGTTCTTCCATCCGTACAGTTTCTTTACATTCCGCCTTCACATATGGGCAGCGCCCCGCAAATCTGCAGCCAGCCGGCGGGTTAAAGGGCGTAGGAAGATCTCCTTCCAGCAGAATCCTCTTTTTCTCCGCTTTTTCTTTTTTGGTAAATGCGGGAGCCGCGGAAAGCAGCGCCTGGGTATAAGGGTGGGCCGGCGTGTCAAAAATCTGCGTTTTGCTGCCCATTTCCACAATCTGCCCCAAATACATCACCGCCACATCATCGCTGATAAACCGCACAATGCTCAGGTCATGGGAAATAAACAGATAGGTCAGCCCCATATCCTCCTGCATATCCTTCAGCAAATTGATGATCTGTGCCTGAATGGAAACATCCAGCGCGGAAACCGCTTCATCACAGACCACGAATTCGGGATTCGTAGCCAGCGCCCTGGCAATGCTGATGCGCTGCCTCTGACCGCCGGAAAACTGGTGGGGGAAACGCAGTGCCTGCTCCGGGAAAAGGCCGCATTTTAGCATGATTTCTTCCACCCTTTCCTCCAGCTCCACCCTTCCGTTCACCTGCCTGTGCGCCAGCAGCCCTTCTCCAATCAGATCATAGACTGTCATTCTCGGGTCAAGGGAGGAATAGGGATCCTGAAAAATTATCTGCATTTTCCGCCGTATTTCATGAAGCCTATCCCCTGAGGCAGTACAGACATCTGTGCCTTCAAAGAGCACGCTTCCGCCGGTTGCCGGGGTCAGGCCCAGGATCGTCCTTCCGGCCGTGGATTTTCCGCAGCCGGATTCCCCTACCAGCCCCAGAACACGCCCTGCGCGTATGGTAAAACTGATATCATCCACCGCCTGGATATACCCAAGCGTATGCTGGATAAATCCGCCCTTGACAGGAAAATATTTTTTCAGGTGCTGTACTTCCAATATATTCTCGTTCACTGTATTCATCCTTCCAAGCTTCTGTTTTTTTCCTGTAGAATTTCTCCGGCCCCCTTCTGATTCTGCTTGGGATCGGTACAGTATTTCCAGCAGAACACCCTGTGCTGTGCGGAAAGCTCCGTGGCCGGCGGAAATTCCTTCTTACATTTTTCGTCTGCATAACAGCATCTGGGATGGAATGGACAGCCCTCCGGCTTATCATTCAAAGAAGGAACATTTCCCGGAATAACCTCCAGGCGATCCCCGTCAAAGTCTGCCTTCGGACGGGAATGAATCAGACCCAGCGTATAAGGATGTGCCGTCTGTTCAAACAGCTCGTCTGTAGGCGCGGTCTCACAGACTTTGCCGCCGTACATAACAACCACCCGATCAGCCATTTCACTGATGACCCCCAAATCATGGGTGATAAAAATGCATGAGCTTCCGGTTTCCGTTTTCAGCGCATTCATCAGGTCCAGTATCTGGGCCTGTATGGTTACATCCAGGGCGGTTGTAGGTTCATCCGCAATTATGAGTTTGGGCGAGGTCAGCAGCGCCATGGCAATCATGACACGCTGGCGCATTCCACCGGAAAGGCTGAAGGGATAACGCAGCATCATCTCCTCCGGCATGGGGATTTTCACCTTTCTTAAATATTCCACGCACTTCTCCCGCGCCTGTCTGTCACTGATTTTCTGATGGTTTTTCAGGGCCTCCTTCATCTGATCCCCGATGGTATACAACGGGTTCAGTGCCGTCATTGGTTCCTGGAAAATTACAGAAATTTCTTTACCGCGGATTTTCCGAAGCTCTTTTTCCGACATCTGCAGGGTATCCCGGCCTTCAAAAAGGATCTGTCCGGATTCATATTTTACGTTGCCGCCCTGCACCAGCTTTATAATGGACATGCAGCTGACGCTTTTGCCGCAGCCGCTTTCACCTACCACGCCCAGCGTTTCTCCTTTTTTCACCTCAAAGGAAACATCATCAACGGCCTTCAGCACGGCGTCCTCCGTTACAAAATAGGTTTTCAGATTCCGTATGGAAAGCAGCGTTTCCTGTTCGTTCATTTCTTTTTACTCCAGTCTGCCCGCCCCGGCGGGCCTGTAATTCAGAAAGTTAAAAAAGCTCTTCCTTCCAGCATTATTCCCGGCGTAACTGTCCGGTTCCTTTACAGTTGCTTTTTGGTTTCCTGTTCCAGGAATTTTTACAGCTTCATTTTCGGATCCAGCGCATCCCGCAGTCCGTCCCCCACCAGATTCAGAGCCAGTGCACTCAACGCAATGGCGATTCCCGGAAAAAGAAGCAGATACGGCGCCGTCTTCATATAATCGCGGGCTGTGCTCAGCATCACGCCCCATTCCGGCGTAGGCGGCTGAACCCCCATTCCGATAAAAGACAGCCCGGCCGCAGTCAGCATCATGGAAGCCACGGACATACTTGCCTGAATGATGATAGGCCCCATGGCGTTGGGCAGGATATGCCGCACAATAATGGTAAAATTACTGCTGTCACACGCTCTGGCCGCCATTATATATTCCTGTTCCACGATGGACAATATCACCGAGCGGACGATACGGATAAACCCCGGCAGGCTTACGATGGTTACCGCTATCAGCAGGTTTCTCATGCTGGATCCAAGCGCCGCCACCACGGCCAGCGCAAACAGCAGCCCGGGCACACAGTTTAAAATATCGCAGAGACGCATGACAATGCTGTCAAACCTGGAACCGTAAATACCGCAGCAGGCCCCGATAATACCGCCCAGCGCAAGTGAAACCGCCGTAGTTCCCACTCCCAGCGAAAGGGAACGCCTGCTTCCATGGATAATCCTTGCCAACATGTCCCGGCCGAATTCATCCGTCCCCAGCCAGTGCTGCATACACGGAGCCATCAACCTGTCCTTGGGACTCTGGGCAATCGCTGCCTCATACGGGATCAGCAAATCAGCAAACAGCGCAAAAAACACAAAAACCGCCAGCACTACCAGTCCTGCCATCGCCGCCTTATTCTTACGGAACAGCTTCCATGCATCCGCCGCATGATTGCTTTTTCTTCTCTTTTTATCTGATTTTTTCATTCCTCAATCTATTCCTTTCACACTGCAAAACACGCAGACCACCAAAAAACCGCCTGCCTTCTGCGGCCTTACTTCTGTCTCCTTGCTTCGGCGCGGGTTAAATGCTGCCCCAAAAGCAGAATCAGCGCACCACCTTTTCCCGGATGCGGGGATCAATTACCGCATACAAGATATCCACCACCACCATCACCAGGCAGAAAAAGGTGGAGAGGAATACGGTAGACGACATGACCACCGGAATATCTTTGCTTCTGATGGCTGTCAGGATATAATTACCCAGGCCCGGAATTGCAAAAACGGTTTCACAGATTACGGCGCCGCCCAAAATGGAACCGAAGCTGGTTCCCATCACCGTCAGTACCGGGAGAAGCGCATTTTTCAGGGCATGCTTCCATACCATGCAGGCAGGCGTACATCCCTTGGCCTTTGCCGTCCTCATATAATCCTGTCGGATAGCTTCCAGCATGGTGGTACGGGTCAGGCGCATCAGCTGCGCGCTTCCCCCCGCCGCCAGTGTGAGCACAGGAAGGATATAGCTCTTCCATTCCTGAATGCCGTGGGTGGGCAGGATTCCCAACTTCAGTCCGAACAGATATATCAATACCATTCCCAGGAAAAATCCGGGGATGGATGCCAGCAGTATCGCCGTCATGGTGCTGAAGGTATCCGCTATGGAATACTGCTTTACCGCCGACAGGATTCCCAGGGAAATTCCCACTATGGAAGAAACCACAAAGGACAGGCATCCCAGCTTCAGCGTCACAGGCAGCTTAGTGAAAAATTCTCCTGTAAACGGCTGCCTCGTCCGGTAGGAGGTCCCCAAATCGCCCCGCAGCAAATCACCGATATAGCTGACAAACCTTATCAGAAACGGTTTGTCATAGCCCAGTTCATGATTCAGGGCATCCACAGTCTCCTGCTTAGCTGAAATTCCCAGAATCTGTCTTCCCGGATCTCCCGGCGTAAAGTTCATAATGGTGAAAACAATAAACAGCACTCCCAGCAGTGTGGGGATAATAAGAAGCAGCCTTTTTAATATGTATTTTAACATACAACATTCTCCTTAAGCTTACATTCGTCAGTCCTGTAACGGATATGCATTATTTTCATAACGCAAACTTCAACACTTTATCGTAACATAGTCATATAATATTGCAATATTCGGCATCTGTCAACAATTATGGCTTCGTATGCTATAACTTTTATTCATATCATTCATGATAATTTTACAAATGCAAACCCTACATTTTCGTGTATAATGTTAGATATTTACTATGTTTGGTAATTTTGTTTTTTGTTACCCGTTCAGTATCCGTAAGGTACCGGACACTTACCAAGTTGAAACATATTACAAAGTATCCGCATCCGCCAGACAGGAGGCGGGTGCCGCAAACAAATGAGGAGGAACCTATGAAAAAGAAATGGAAAACCCTTACCGCTGTATGCTGCGCGGCAGCTCTTGCCCTCAGCCTTACCGCCTGCTCCGGCAGTTCGGACAACGCCGGTTCCGCGGCATCGCAGGAAGCGCCGGACGCCGGTTCCGCGGCTGCAGACACCGCCCAGACTTCCGGACGTACCGATTTAAACGTCCGTATCAGCGATGCCTTCAGCACCGTAGATCCCCACAATCTGTCCCTGAATTCAGACATCATGCTCTGCCGTCAGATTTATGAACCGCTCTACTGGCTCAATGACAAAGCCGAAGAGGTTCCCATGCTTGCCACCGATTATTCCGTAAGCGACGATGGCCTGATCTGGACCTTCACCCTTCGGGAAGGCGTAACCTTCCAGAACGGAGAGCCGCTCAAAGCAAGTGATGTGGTTTATTCCTATGAAAGATGTTTCGATAATGCCTATATGCAGGAAAAAGTGGAAGCTATCGATTCCGTAAACGCTCCTGATGATTCCACAGTAGAGCTGCACCTGAAGTATCAGTTCTCCCCTCTTATGGAAAAAATTGCTTCCATTGGTATTGTCAGCGAAGCCTTTGTGGAGGCCAATAAAGACGATCAGGGACTACTTGGCTTTAATGCCTGCGGAACCGGCGCTTACTCCGTAAAAGAAGCCATTCCTGATGTCAGCGTTACGCTGGAAGCCTATGAAGGCTACTGGGGAGGCGCTGCGCCCATCAAAACCCTGAATTTTGAGCAGATTACGGATGATACCACAGCCATCACGGCCTTTGAGGCCGGAGAAATCGATATTATGAATGTTCCCTCTGCTAACTGGGAGGAAATCAGTTCAAACGATGCCTTCGAAACCTCTGCGCGTCCTTCCAATCATGTGGTTTATCTGATTTTCAATACAGAGACAGAGCCCTTTAACAATAAGGCGCTGCGTCAGGCCGTAGCCTATGCCGTAAACCGTCAGGATATCATCGATGTAGCTGCAGACGGGCTGGCAGAGCCTGCCACCACCCTTGCAACCTCCTACATGTTCGGTTACACAGAGGATCATAAGTCCTATGAATACGATCCGGAAAAAGCAAAAGAGCTTCTTGCCCAGGCCGGTTATCCCGACGGGCTGGATATCGGCAGCATCAAGACCATGGGCGGATCCTATTTTGAAAAAGTGATGCAGGTTGTTCAGGCGGAGCTGTCGGAAATCGGCATTAACTGCACGATTGAAAGCATGGATGGAAACAGTCTGGTCAATGACTGCATTACCGGAAACTTCAGCCTGGCCGATATGGGACAGACTCTCAGCCTCGATTATGACTTCCTTAAAACTTATTTTAACGAAGAATATATTAACGGCCTGAACATGGCTCGTTTTTCAGACAGCAAAATCCAGTCCCTGTTTGAACAGGGCGCCTCCACCACGGATAAAGAAGAGCGGCTTGCCATTTACAAGGAAATTGAGGATCTGACACAGGAGGCCTGCGCCTATGTTCCGCTTTATAATCTGCAGTCCACTGCTGCCTGGACAAAGGACCTGAGCTACACGCCTTCCATCACAGGTATTATGTATAAAGACGTCAGCTGGAAATAAACAGATGCGGCGGTACGCCGCAGGAAACGAGGTTGCCATGCTAGATCGTAATTTAATCCAACAAAAAGCGGAGGAACTGATAACGCGTTATCAGATTCCCTCCGTCAGCATTACCTATTATCGGAACGGAGTCTATGAAACGGTTACGGCCGGCTTTAAAGATGTGGATGGCCAGGTGCCCGCAGACGCAGATACCCTGTATTCCATCGGTTCCTGTACCAAATCCTTTACAGCGGCCGCTATCGCCGTTCTCTGTGACAAGGGCCTGCTCAGTCTTGACGATCCGGTTCAGAAAATCATTCCCGAGTTCGGAATGTATGATTCCTATGCCGGTTCCCATCTCACAGTCCGCGATATGCTCTGCCATCGCTGCGGCCTGCCCCGCCATGAGCTTGCCTGGTATCCCCGTCTTTCCCGGTATTCGGAAAAACAGATGATAGACATGCTCCGTTACCTGAAGCCCAATGAGCCCTTCCGCTACAAAATGCAGTACCAGAACATGATGTATACACTGGCCGGCATTGTTATCAGCCGGGCAAGCGGCACCTCCTGGGAAAATTTTGTCCAGGAAAATCTCATTTCCCCCTTGGAAATGGGCTCCATTTCCTTCGACGCTCCCCAGTTGGAAACCTTCGAAGGACGCGCTAAGGGCTATCGCTTTTTTGAAGATGAAGCTGGCTCCGGCAACAGGGAGGTTCCCTACTGCCCTCTCTATACCATGTCTCCCGCCGGCTCCATCAGCATGACCAGCCCGCAGCTGGCAGCCTGGGACGCCATGCTCCTTCATTATGGCAAGGCCAACGGAAAACAGATTATTTCTGAAGAAATGTGCCGTCAGTTGTTCACACCGCAAATGCTGATTTCCGATCCTATTCCCGCCCCCTTACAGGGCTATCTTGATACGCCCTCCTATGGCCTTGGCTTTTTCGTAGAAAATTACCGGGGAACTAAGGTCGCACAGCATGGCGGCCATATCGACGGCTTTATTGCCGACCAGTGCTTTGTTCCGGAAAAGGATTTTGCATGCGCCGTGCTGACCAATTCCGAAAATCCTTTTGGAGCCAGAGTGCTCCGCTATACTCTTCTGGATATGGCCCTGGAGCTAGAGCCTGTGGACTGGATAAGCAGGTTCCTCACCTTCCACGAAAATATGAAAAGGCAGCAGGCAGAAGCCCTTACCTCACGCGATGCGGTTTCGAAGCAGTCGGAGGAGTTTCCCTGCCCTGTCAGCCTTTCCGATATCTGCGGTGCCTACAAGGATAACGGCTACGGCGACATCACCATCACTGAAGAGGACGGCGGGCTGGCACTAGAGCTTGGCACCCTTACCCTGCATGGCTTCCACTGCCGCAGCCAGTATTTTCTTTTTACCGAGGAACATGTTCTTCCCGGTGTACAGCTGGAAGCCGAAGTGGAATATGACAGGGATGGAAAAGTAACCGCTTTCCTGGTTGCCCTGGAGCCTACGGATACGGAAAAGATTCGGTTTGTAAGAATGTAAAAATATAAACAATACATTTGGATGCCGCCGGCAGTTTAAAACTCCGCTTCGTTCCGCCGGATTGCTGTTTTCAGAATATAAGAACCAACCTAATAAGAATGCCTGTCAGGTTGCAGCTTGATCATTTTTCAGATAACAGTTTGATCATTTCAGCTTGCAAACCTGACGGGCATTTTTCCTTCCATTAACTGTTCAGTTGTTTCCCGGTACTGCCAAAATCCATTTCAAATCATCTGTCTGCTATTTATCTTCCACAGTCTCCTCCGTCTCTTTCCCGGTATCCTCCGCAGATATTTTCCCTCGCTGCGGCTCTTTTTTTCCCCGGGTATATTCCAGAATATCCCCCGGCTGGCAGTCCAGCACATCACAGATAGCATCCAGTGTTGAAAACCGCACCGCCTTAACCTTGCCTGTCTTCAGATTTGACAGATTTACGTTGGAGATTCCCACACGGGAAGCAAGCTCGTTCAGAGATATCTTGCGATCCGCCATGACGCGATCCAGTCTTAGTATAATTGCCATAACTTCACTCCCATTTTTTATATGGTCATATCAGAATTGCTTTGGTATTTATAACCATAGCGCATGAGGAGCGCCATGACAAGGATTAATAGTCCGATAATTAAATAGTCTCCGTTGACTAAAAAGCGCCCTTTGATAGACAGTATTTTAGCAGTAGCTTTATATCCCTCGAATCTGGGAAATATAAAGGACGCAACAGTAACTAAAATCCCTATAGATATGCCAAGTCTGTATAATGCACCATTAAAAGGTCTTTTACTAATAGCAATCGAAACAAGCATAATAAAGCACAATAAAATTATAGAATAAAGTAACAAATTATTTAATATTCTTGTAATCTCAATCGGTTTCGCACTATTAGTTACCTCCTGATGCCAATGAGTAATAAAATAAAAGAAAGCCGCAGAATAAATACCGGACAAAAAAATGCCAAGGCCCAGCAGTATATTAAAGCCACGCGTTAATCGAACCGGTTTTTCTGCTTCTCTGTATATAATAACAGGATCCTGACTGATTTTTTCGTCACTTTCGAAGGCTTCTTCTACATCTCTCCTTTTTTCCCGTGTATTAATCAATATTTTCTTATTCTTTTCTTCCTGCATCCTTTTTCCTCCATTCTTATTTAAACAAACAACACCGCAAATGTCCCATACGTGTCAACGGACGTGTATCCACACCACTGCTTTCACGTCCGCTTTTACTTCCTATCCCACTTCAACAATATCATAGCGCATTATATTTTGCAATAAATATTTAATGTTTCTCATTAAATAAATTATGAATTAAATAAAATCACTTCCATATTTCATCTCCACTCTCCACCTCCTGTCCGGGTGATACCCGCCACCGCCATTTTTAACTACAATCATCGCATAAAAAGCAGACCTGACTAAATAGCTGCATCCTTTTCCCTTTACCGCCATTTTTCTTTGCACTCCCCGCAAACCTGTGATAAAGTACAGATAACGCAGTTGTACATGCATCCCATGCAGTGACCAAAAGCCGTAAAATCGCCTTTGGGTTACAGAAAATATCCCGGACCTGTAATTAATAATTTGGGATTTCATGTATGGAGAAGCCCAGCATCTGCCCGATATCACAAAAAAGCTTTACAGAAAGGACCAAAAACCCCATGAAAAATTCAGAAGACCTGCGTCGTGCGCTTCGTGCCATCGACCATAAAAGCTATCCTGCCTACAAGGACTTAAAAGGAAGCTATTCCTTCGGCAATTATGTCTTATCCATTGACCATGTCCAGGGGGATCCCTTTGCCTCTCCGTCCCGCCTGAGCATCCTTGTTGACGGAAAAACCGCGGGATTTCCTGCCGGGCTTTACGATACCCGCTATAAAAGGGTTGCGCTACAGGACTACCTGAACCGACTTTTTTACCAGGAGATCGAAAAGTATACCTTCAAGGCCAAAGGCTCCGGCAAAAGCGGGCTGATCAGTGTCAGCCGCTGCGGCCAGGAAATTCTGGAGCGTTCCGCCGTAACCATCAACCCGGAAAACGGCGGCCTGTTATTCCGTTTTGCCGCTGGTTTTCCGGCCAATGGAAGGACTATCAACGCGTCACAGCTGGAACGCATCCTCTTTGATTTCCTGCCGGCCTGCGTACAAACGGTCTGCTTTTACAAAAAGCTCTCCCCCGCCAAGGTACAAAGCGTCATCCATCTGGCTGAGGACCAGCATTATATCCGCACCCAGCTACCTGCCCTGGATTTGTGTGCGTTTGTAGCCAATGGTTCCATCCTTCCCAGGCAGTCCGGGGTATCGGACCGCCCCATGAAAGAAGGCATTCCCTTCACCTCCCCCTCTTCCATGGAAATCACACTGAATCTGCCCCATCATGGGCCGATTACCGGCATGGGCATCAGGAAAGGAATCACCCTGATCGTAGGCGGCGGCTATCATGGGAAATCCACTCTCCTTGAGGCTCTGGAGCTTGGCGTATACAACCATATCGCAGGCGACGGCAGGGAATATGTCATCACTGATGACAGCGCCCTGAAAATACGCGCGGAGGATGGCCGCAGCATCAAAAAGACGGACATCTCCATGTTCATCAATAACCTTCCCAACGGAAAGGATACCAAAGCGTTCTATACGGAGGATGCCAGCGGAAGCACCTCACAGGCCGCCAATGTCATAGAAGGCATGGAAAGCGGAACCTCACTTTTCCTGATAGACGAGGACACCTGCGCCACTAATTTCATGATACGCGACGAGCTGATGCAGCGCGTGGTCTGCCGGGAAGAGGAACCTATCACTCCCTTCATTGAACGCGCCCGTTTCCTCTATGAAAAATGCGGCATTTCTTCCGTAATCGTTGCCGGAAGCTCCGGTTCCTATTTTTACATCGCAGATGCGGTAATCCAGATGGATCGCTATGTTCCCAAAGACATCACCGCTTTTGCCAAAAAAGAAGCCACCCTCTACGCCTCCCGCAATCAGGAAACACCGGAAGCGGGAATGCCCCAGCTGCTCCCTGATCCCGAACTGCCCTCCTTCCGCCGCACTCCCGGCTATCGTCCGGAGCTTCGCAGGGATGAACGGCTGAAAACCAAGGTCCACGGCCGGGAAAACATTCAGATTGGACATGAGGACATCGACCTGCGCTACCTGGAACAGCTTGCCGATTCGGAACAGACCGCCGCCCTTTCCTATATGCTTGCCCTGGCGGAAAAAAGTATGTTTAACGGTCAGACCAGCCTGCGTATGCTTGTGGATTCCTTTCTTTCACTGATTGAAAAAAAAGGCCTGTCCGCACTGGCCGGCTCCGGCTATCTGCCCACGGATCTGGCGGTTCCCAGACGGCAGGAAATCTTTGCATGCTTTAACAGATACCGGGGATTGAAATTATAATTTTTTATAAAAATGCATTCAGGCAAATAATAAGAAAACTGCGGCATCCATCTTTTTCAGGTGGATACCGCAGTTTTTTCAGCCGCAAACAGCGGGAATTTACAAGCCATTACAATTGAATTTTACCTTTCACACATCCTCCGCCATCCCGCGGAGCTGTTCCACATAAGCTTCATTGGAAAAGCAGGCCGCCCTCTTAAGCGCCGCATCGGCATATTTTTTATGCAGCTTCTGATCCGTCAGCAGGCGCAGCATCTGTTCCGCCAGAAGTTCCTCTTCCCGCGTAATCACCCTGGCATCCAGATTTTTCTGCGTTTCCAGGTTGGGAATCAGAATACCGTAGTCTCCGTCCACATATTCTTCTTTTCCCACATAAGCCTCAAAATCATCCATGAGGATCTCCGCCGGCCCGGTCATGCAGTTGGTGGAAATCACCGGCTTGCCAAGGGCCATGGCCTCCACAAGCACATTGGGAAAGCCTTCGTTTAAGGAAGTCATCACATAAATACTTCCCAGCTTCAGCCACGGGAAGGGATTCTTCTTTACCCCCGGGAAGCTTACCGCATCCGAAATCCCCAGCGCCTCAGCCAGCTTCCAGTACTCCAGGAAATCGCCCTCTCCCACAATCACCAGCCGGGAATCCGGCAGCCTGCGATGAACCAGGGAGAAGCTTTTTACCAGATGCCAGAAGCCCTTTACATCGTCCTCGCGCCCCATGGACACCACCACCGGCCCGCAGTCCTGAAAAGGAAGTCGGCTTTCCTCCTCCTGCGCCCGTTCCTCTTCCTCTTTGATATCAAAAGGATTATAAAGCGTAGAGGTAGTCTGACAGTCGAATTTTTCCCGTATTTCTTTCTCAATCGTACGGGAACAGCTGATTATCCGATCCGCTCTGCTACAGAAAAGCTTCAGAAGCCTGGGATTTCCCATATCCATATAGCTGCGGACACCGCACCAGGTCTTTCCACGGGATCTGGAAAACACATTTACCAGATTGGCTGTGGGGCCGAAGCTGTATGCAATATCGATTCCCAGATCCTTTTTCAGTGCGCTTACCCTCCGGCTCCTGCGGAATACATTGCGAATCTTAAGCAGCTTTCCCTCCGCCGCCCCCATATGCAGGTCGATCACATGGAGCCCCCTGATATCATAAGCAATATCCCTGGCGCTGAAAATCACAATATAAACTTCATAAAACGGCTCCAGCAGGCGCGCAGTAGCTACGCAGACCCGTTCAAAGCCTCCCTGATGCAGCATAGGTACAATAAGCATAACTTTTTTCTTCATTAACATTTCTCCTGGCAGATGTAAAAATCCGGCTGCGGCAAAATCCTGGCCTGACCGCCGCAATCCCCGGCCGCCTTTTCCTTGACGTCTATTTTTCCTGCAGATATATCTCTTCCAGCAGCTTTACCTGATCCGACACATCAAAGCCGGCCTCCCTGACTGCCTGCGCCATTTGCTCCCGCCTGTAATCCTTCCGTAAAAGCACATTCTCAGCCCAGTCTCCGGCTCCCATGGAAAGGGGCTTCGCCTCGGCCAGCTCTGTAATGAGCACCTCCGGCGTTACGCTGTCGGATATCAGGCACCGCAGCCCGCAGGCCTGGGCCTCAATTACCGACCCGGGAAGGCCTTCAAACAGGGAGGGAAACACAAAGAAATCCATCGCCTGATAATAATCGCTGACCTTCCCCTGGTTTCCTGTGAAAATCACCTGCTCCAAAATGCCCAACGCCGCCGCCTTTTCCTTCACCTGTTCCATCAGGCCGCCCTCGCCCACCAGCAAAAGCCTTGCCCCCGGCAGTTTTTTATTCACCGCTGCAAAAACATCCAGAAGAAACAGGTGATTTTTCATATGGCCAAACCGTCCCACATGGCCTATCACGAAAGCATCCTCAGGGATGCTCAGGCTGCGCCGCATCCGCTCCCTGATCTTCTCATCATAGGCAAAGGCCGGCGCGTCGATGGCATTGGGAACCGTCTTTACCCGTCCCTCATCCCACATTTTTTTCCCAAACACCGCTTCTCCCGCCAGTTGGGAGCAGGTCAGGCACATATCTGCCTTTTTCCCCAGATTTCTTCTCAGGAAACGGGTCAGCTTCCCCTTAAGCCCCGGATCCACTCCGGCGCTCCTTGCATGGGCAATCGTCAGCGGCACGCCGGATTTCTTTGCAATCGGCAGATAAATGGACGCCGTGCTTGTCATATGTCCGTGCACTGCCCTGTAGCCGGGATGTTCCCTGAAAAAATCCTTCCAGGCCCTGCGGTAGGCCGGCCAGTTTATCACCCGGAACCTGGGGAAACGGTAAATATGCCCTCCCAGACGCTCGATTTCCTCGTCAAAAAAACCTTTTTCCCCGGTGTGGACGGCAAAATCAAACTGTATTCTGTTTCTGTCCATGTGGCGGTAGCTGTCCATTACCCGGCTTTCCGCGCCGCCCAGGCTGGTTCCTCCCAGAACCTGAAGCACTCTCACTGTTTTCATTCCCGTTTTCTGCGCCTTTCCTAATTTATATGTCTCTGGTACGTGTTCCTTCACGATGACACCCCTGCACTGTACACTTTTTACAGCAGCACCCTTTACAGCATCACTTTGCTGTGCCCCTCTTCACGTGTCCCTCTTTACAGTACCACCCTTCACAGCACCCTCTTCACAGCCTCACTCCGTTCAGGAAAGCAGCTTCACCAGGATCCGTTTGCAGGATGCCTGTATATATTCTGCAAGATTTCCTGCAAAACCGCGTTTTGTGACAGGAAGCGTCAGCAGCTGACCATAGGAAATAAACCGATCCGGATACTCTGCAAGCATTCTTTCATACCAGCCGATTTCCGCCTCGCTCATTCCGTTGGCGTGGATTACCAGGGTAGTATAGCCTTCCCGGTCCTTAAAACAATCTTTTTTACGGCTGGATATGGGGAGGAAGGTCAGCCCCTCCCGGGAATAGGGTGCTTTTCCGAAACCATCGGTAAGGTATCTGAAACCGCATTCTCTCAGCGCCTTCAGCGTATTCCTGTCAAAGGTATGCCCCGGCGCCATAAAAATATCCGTCCGGATCCCCTTTTCCTCCAGTATTTTTTTCCCTTCCTCAATCATGCTTTTCTGTTTTTCATAAGGTACGCCCGCATACTCGGAAAAGCGGTTCAAGGGAAAGCATCCCCCTTTTTGGGTGGTATACCGGTGATACTGCCCATGCTGCGCAATTACCCAGCCCTGCCCGTGCAGCTTACCGAGGTACTCCCAGAAGTCTTCCCTGGGAGGATCCATACGCAGATTTTCATCCCGGTTATCCGGCACCACGCCGATCAGAGGGCAGATACCGTGCCTGTCGAACAGCTCCTTCAGCGCCAGGAAATTTTTCCAGTTCATATCTGCCGTAATATCATCCATTCGAATCGCAATCTTCATACGTAACCCTTTCCTAACTGATCAGTCGGGCCGGCCTTAAGAGGCCAGAAACAGTAACCGTTCAGACGGGGCTGGACCGTTACCTGAAACAGCCACGCCCTTATATGACCGCCTTACTCCAGCCTGTCTCCCGGAAGCAGCCTGCGGCCGCATTCATATTCCTCAATCAAAAGAGAACCGTCCACTGTGCGGACTATCAGCTTTCCGTCAATGCTGTCTATGATTTCTCCCGGCGCATAAGCGGAGAAATCCATGATTTCGTCAAAGGGGTGGACACTCCATACCGTAACCCTGTCCTCCCCGCACAGGCAGAAGGCTCCGGGGAAGGGGCGGGTCACTCCTCTGACCAGGTTATAAATATCCCTTGTTTTCCCATGAAAATCGATTTTCCCGTCCGCGGCAGTCCGTTTGTTGTACCAACCGCTGAAATCCCTGGACTGTCTGTTTATGGTGATCCCATCCTTCCTGTACGCTTCCAGAAGCTTCTGAATCAGCCGCTTGGAGGCCAGGATGTTTTTGTACTGCAGCGTACGGATGGTATCATGAGGATTGATGGAAAACATTTCATTGGCAAACACATTCGGGCTATCGGGATCCGCATCATACTGAAACAGATTCAGGATAAACCGGGTGTCCCCGTTGATAACCGACCAGTTCAGCGGAGAACGCCCCCGGCCGTAGGGCAGATAACCGCAGCTTCCGTGGAAGCCGAAAATACCGTGTGCAAACCGATCCAGCACGGACTGGGGAATCAGCCGCTGCCAGCCCATGGAAATACCGATTTCAAATTCATTCCCATCAAAGAACCGGGCCGTTTCTTCATCCTTCAGTCCATAGGAATGGGTTTCGAATACAGGGATTCCATACTTTTCCGTCAAAAAACCCAGTCCCTGGTAGCCGGAAACCTGGTTTCCGGAAAGCACGTCGGGATGGATGGTCACCACCAGATCCACAGGACATATTTTTTCCTGGATAAAGGTCACGATTTCCGCCGTGGTATCCTTTACACCGAATATTACCACTTTATATTTCACTTATCCGTCCTCACCTTTCCAAAACAAACGGGACCAGACTGCCTTTCCAGGCAGCCAGTGGCCCCGGCTGTATTTATTTCAGATTCTCTTTATACCAGTCAATGGCAAGCTTGATTCCCGCTTCAAAATCATAGTCAGGGTCATATCCCAGATTGGTTCTTGCCTTGGTGATATCCGCATTGGAATCCCGCACATCCCCTTTTCTGGCCGGCCCGAATTTCGGTTCAATGTCCTTGCCCAGCGCCTTGCACAGATAATAATAAATATCTATCAGGAATTCTCTTCCGCCGGATCCGATATTGTAAGCTTCCCCGGCAGCATCACTGGAAGCCAGGCAGGCCTTCAGGTTGGCTTCGATAACATTATCAATGTAGGTAAAGTCACGGGACTGCCTGCCGTCCCCGTTAATCGTAGGCACTTCATCATGCAGCAGCTGCTTTAAGAACTTGGGGATAACGGCCGCATACATGCCGTCAGGGTTCTGTCTGCGTCCGAACACGTTGAAATAACGCATGCCGTAGGTATCCAGCCCGTACAGCTTCTTATAAAGCTTCCCATACTCCTCATTGGTGCGTTTAGTGAGCGCATAGGGAGAAAGCACCTCGCCCTCAATTCCTTCCTTTTTGGGAAGCGCGGGGTGGTCGCCGTATACGGAAGAGCTGGAAGCATATACGAATTTCTTTACGCCGCTTTCCCTGGCCGCTTCCATCATGTTCAGCGTTCCGCCGATGTTGTTCTGCTCATAGAAAATGGGCATTTCAATACTCCTGGGAACACTTCCCCAGGCTGCCTGATTCAGCACGTAATCCACACCGTCGCAGGCTCTGCGGCAGATCTCCAGATCCTTGATATCACCCTTAATGAAAGTATAGCCCGGACGGTCAAGGAACATCTCCACGTTTTCCTGCTTTCCGGTGGATAAATCATCCAGGCATCTTACCTGATACCCCATATCCAGAATCGCTTCGCAGAGGTTGGAACCGATAAAGCCCGCGCCTCCAGTTACAAGAAATACACTGTCTTTGTCAAACTGCAAATGTTTATAACCCATTTTCCTATCCTTTCCTTTTCCGGCAGCTGTCGGTATCCTACAGTTACCTTTTGCCTCAGTATTCCTGCGGCCGTTCCGGCTTTCCTGCCGCCGCGGCTGCACTATATTCCATAAACCGGCGCCTTCTTAAAGTCTCCAGTAGATATAATCCTGTGTAAGATAATCCTTACGGTCCAGGATACCCTTGATATCAACAAGCACCTTCTTCTCATGCTCAGGTTTGAAATATCCGGCGATATCCTCCCTGGTCATGTGGCTGAATTCTTCATGGGCCACAGCGATGACAAGCGCATCCAGATCCTTCACTTCACTTCTGTCCGCCAGCTTTACGCCGTACAGTCTCTGCGCTTCCTGTGCATCCGCTGTTTCATCCACAATCACAGGCTCAATTCCGTATTCCCGAAGTTCTTTAACAATATCAATGACCTTGGTATTTCTCGTATCCGGGCAGTTTTCCTTGAAGGTAAAGCCGAGAATGGCTACTCTGGCAGTTTTTACCGCAATATCCGCCCTGATCAGGTTCTTCACCACGTTCTCCGCCACATATCTTCCCATGTCGTCATTGATCCGGCGGCCGGACAGAATGATCTGGGAGTGGTATCCCATTTCCTCCGCCTTATAGGTAAGATAATAAGGATCCACGCCGATGCAGTGTCCGCCCACCAGGCCGGGGAAGAACTTCAGGAAATTCCACTTGGTTCCCGCCGCCTCCAGTACGGATTTGGTATCTATGCCCATCTTATTGAAAATTATGGAAAGCTCGTTCATGAAAGCGATATTGATATCCCGCTGGCTGTTCTCAATTACCTTGGCAGCCTCCGCAACCTTTATGGAATCTGCACGGTAAACTCCCGCCTCTACCACAAGCTCATATACCTTTGCAATCTGATCAAGCGTCTCTTCATCCATACCGGAAACGATCTTTACAATGGTTTCCAGACGGTGCACCTTATCGCCGGGGTTAATACGCTCGGGAGAATAGCCCACCTTAAAATCAACGCCGCACTTCAGGCCGGATTCCTTCTCCATAATCGGTACACAAATATCCTCCGTAACTCCCGGATAAACGGTGGATTCAAATACGACAATGCTTCCTTTTGTCAGGTTACGGCCCACCGTACGGCTGGCGCCCTCAACGGGACAGAGATCCGGCGTATGATCGTCATTTACCGGCGTGGGAACCGCTACAATATGGAATTTTGCTTCCTTCAGCTTTGTTTCATCGGAAGTAAATTCCACGTTCGCCTGCTTAATCACATCATCCCCCACCTCTCTGGTAGGATCAAAGCCGGCCCTGTACTGCTCCACCTTCTTTGCATTCAAATCATAACCGATAACTTTGATTTTTCTGCCAAAGGCAACGGCAATGGGCATCCCCACATAGCCAAGCCCCACAAGAGAGAGCTTTTCTTCTCCGTTTACAAGTTTTTCATATAATTCCATCTGTGACCTCATTTCCCGAATCTGTTTCATTCGTATCTGTCTGTTTTATGGATAAAATTTATTCCCGCGGCCAGCTCTTCCAGGTATGCAGCTACCACAAAATTCCTGTCGAACCTCTCCTCCACGAACCTGCGGCCGCACAGCCCCATTTCCCTGCGCTTTTCATAAGGAAGGCTGAGGAAGCGCTCCAGCGCCTCTTCCAGGCTGTCCGCATCCTGCGGTGCAAAGGCCAGCCCGCTGCGGCCTTCCTCAAAGGTATCCAGGCATCCCTCCACCGCGCTGGCAAGCACCGGTCTGGCGGTTGCTGCCGCTTCCAGAAGCACATTGGACATACCCTCGTGGTAGGAGGGATGCACCACTGCCTGGCATTCCTTTAAAAATTCAGGGACATCGTCCCGATAGCCGTAGTAGCGGATGGCGCCTTTCTCCTCCAGCGCTTTCACACGCGGCTCATAAAGCTGCCTGGTTTCCTCTTCATAGGCTCCCAGTATCTGAAACAGGGTGTCCGGATGCCTTTCATGTATCCTTTGCGCCGCTGTCAGCAATTCTTCAATTCCTTTATCCTTCATAAGCCGCATAATAGAAACAAACCGCACAGGCGTATCCGCCAGGTATTCCTGCGGCAGATGTTCCTTCAGGTTTACGCCGGAGCCCGGAATCACCCTCGTCTTTCCGGTGACGCAGCCCCTCTGAACCAGGAAATCCCGGTTGCCCTGATTTTGGAAAAAAACACAGGAAGCCTTTTTCAGGGCTGTCCTGTACATGAGGACAATCATTTTCTGCAGCACGCCTCCATGCTCCAGCGTAGTGCCAAGCCCCGTCACATTGACCAGGTAGGGTGTTCCTGTGAGCCTTGCCGCAAGCCCTCCGTAAATATTCGGTTTTATCGTATAAGTCAGCACCGCCGCGGGGCTGTGCGTCTTTATCAGCCTCCGGTAAAACAGCAGCAGCTTCATGTCCTTAAACGGATTCATGCCGCGCCGCTCAAACGCGGTGGGGATGTATTCACAGCCCAGGGCCTTAATCCGCTCCACATATCCGGTATCCGGGACGGATACAAGGACATGGAACCCTTTCTCCATGAGCGCCTTCAGGACTTCCTTTCGGAAATCATAAAGCCCCGAATCGCTGTTGGACAGTATCAGTATGGAAGAAGCCATGGCTTTCTCCTTATTTTCCTATTTTTTGTCTCCATCCGGTTATCCGGACACCAAGCTTCACCCTTACGGCAAATGCGCCGGCCTGCCGGACAGTTACAATTTCCGAATCATGATCTCATTATATTTCATCATGCAGATATTTTCTTCGTAATCGCCGATATTCTCCTCATTGGCCACTCCCTCCAGATTACGGATAATCTGCGCGGGCACATTGACGCCGCAGGCATACGCATGGGGATAGCCGCCGCCGAAGCGGGGATTGACCTCGGAAATATAGTACGTTCCGTCCACCTTAAAAATATCTATGTCAATAATACCACAAAATCCGACGGATTCAACGAATTTTTTTATAAGGCCAAACAGTTTCGCGTCTTTCACCGAAACGGATTTATCCGTTTCTCCTGCGCGCATTTTTACTTTTTCCTTGACAAAAATTGAAGTTACCTTTCCCGTAAGCATATCAACATACACATCCGCGCCATATTCCGTGCCGTCCATGTATTCCTGGATCATCATGTCCTCATTATGCCTGCAAAGCAGCTCCACTTCTTCCCGGCAGGTCACTTTATTGATATTGATGCTGGCACTTCCTTTGGCTGGCTTCACGAAAACAGGATATGCAATCTCCCCCTTCTCCACCGCCCTCTCAAACTCCTGCAAATCCATAAAGCAGCGTCCTGTGGGGATTCCAAGCTCCGTCAGCTTTTCAAACATCCGGTATTTATCAAAGGCTATGGCAACCGCCTCCGCCGGGGATATAATAGGCGTTGTTCCAACGGCTAAAAATTCCTCCCTGTGCTCCGCCAGCATTGTCAGCTCCGGATCTATCAGGGAAAAGACGCCTGTAATTTCCTTCTCCCGGCAGATATCCAGAATTTTCTCCAGATATCCCGGCTCTGTAATCCGGGGTACGAGGATTGCTTCATCAGCCTCATATATCGCCGGGGCCAGCTCGCTGCAATCCGTGGCGTATACTCTGCCCTTTCCTTCCAGCTCCTTCCGGAAATACTGCACCACCTTATTTCTGGTTCCTGCGCTTAAAATTAATATATTAATCATGCCTGCTTTTCCCTTTCCTGCCTTTTGCTACGGATTTCAGCCAGATTTCCTTCCGCTGCGGAGGTATCCTCCGCCACCTCGCTGTGATCAAATACCACCATTACCGTTTTCCACAGGACCTTTAAATCCATGGCCAGGGAAAGCTTCTTCACGTATTCCACATCCTTGGCCAGACGCTTATCCCAGTCCAGGAAATTCCGGCCCGATACCTGGGCCAGGCCTGTCAGGCCGGGCCGCACCGTATGGCGCAGCTTCTCTTCCTGTGTATACCAGGGAAGGTAGGAAACCAGAAGCGGCCGGGGGCCGATGATGCTCATGTCCCCCTTCCAGATATTAAAAAGCTCCGGCAGCTCGTCCAGGCTGGTGGCCCGCAGCATTTTACCGAATTTCGTAAGACGCTGCGCGTCAGGTAGAAGCTTTCCCTGGGCGTCCCTCTTATCCGTCATGGTACGGAACTTACAAAGGGTAAATATTTTTTCATCCTTTCCCGGCCTTTCCTGGTGAAAAAGGACGGGGCTTCCCAGCTTGATGCGCACAAGGACCGCCACCACAAGAAGGATGGGGCTCAGAAGTATGATCGCTATGGAAGAAAGAAAAAAATCCAGAAATCTTTTGCCGAATTTCCTGTAAAACATTGTTTCCTCATTTCTCTGCTGCCCGGATGCCGCATAGCTGCCGCCTTTTTTCAGAACACCACAGCCACTGCCGCGGTCCGTAAAATGCGGCCTGCAAGCTTCGCATCCCTTTAAAACAGGTTTCTGATGGTATTTATAATGAGTTCCATATCCTCCGGCGTGTTCTTGATATCGCTGGGAAGACAGAAGCCTTTCTCAAAAATACGTTCTCCCACGCTGCCGTTCTCCTGCAATGTAATAAAATCGGCATCGGCAAAGACCGGCTGCAGGTGCATGGGCTTCCAGATAGGCCGGGATTCAATATTTTCCGCCTCCAGCGCATCCATGGCCATATTGGGCGTCACGCCGCTTTCCGGTGCAATCGTCATACAGGAGAGCCAGTTATTGGCGTCCCCGTCGGGATTCAGGGGGTTCATGGCAATTGCCGGAATATCGGCAAACGCCTCTTTATATTGTCTGTAAATTTCCTGTTTTTTCTTTTTATGCTCCTCCAGATGAAGCAGCTGGCCTCTGCCGATACCTGCTACCACATTGGACATCCGGTAGTTAAAGCCAATCTGGGAATGCTGATAGTGCCTTGCCTTATCCCTGGCCTGGGTGGAAAGGAAGCGGGCTTTTTCAATTGCTTCACCGTCCCTGGAAACCAGCATGCCGCCGCCCGAGGTGGTGATAATCTTGTTTCCGTTAAATGAAAAAATTCCGTAATCCCCAAAGGTGCCTGTCATTTTCCCCCGGAAGGTAGAGCTTAAGGATTCCGCCGCATCCTCGATAAGCGGTACATGATGGGCATCACAGATTGCGCGGATTTCATCAATTTTCGCAGGCGTCCCGTAAAGATGGGCGCAAATCACCGCTTTTGCCCCGGGATATTTTTCAAAAGCCTTTTCCAGGGCCTTAGGGTCCATATTCCAGGTATCCTCCTCCGCATCGATGAAAACCGGAGTCCCTTTTTCATAGCAAATGGGATTACAGGTGGCAGAAAAGGTGAGGTCGGAAGAAAATACCACATCCCCCGGCTGTATCCCTATCAGGCGCAGCGCCAGATGGATTGCCGCTGTTCCGGCGCTGAGCGCCGCCGCATATCCGCAGCCTGTGTACTCCTCCATTTCCTTTTCAAAAGAATTGACATTGGGGCCCAGCGGGGCTACCCAGTTGGTGTCGAAGGCTTCCTCCACAAATTTACGCTCTTCTCCATGCATGGTAGGAGAAGAGAGAAATATTTTTTTCTTCTGCATTACACTGTCTTTGTCCATATTTATTCCTCCTAGTAGTTTTGGGAAGCAAAATGCGAGCTCTCTGCGAGCAGAGGATTTTCCTCCTGACTATCACAGGTCTGCCTCGGGAGCTTTATTATTCAGCAGCCTTCCAGCAGTTCTATCATTCCCAGCCGGCTGTTCATAAGGAATACAACCCTGCGGTTTCCAATGGCCGGCGCCGGCGTGGGCTGGTCAATCTGCACATAGCCGTTCGCCGCGAGCCGCTCCAGATCCTCCTGAAAATCGGTACATTCATAGCAAATATGGTAAGGCGCGTTCTTGTAGGTCTTCAGCAGCCCTGAAACCACGCTGTCAGGGGCATTGGGGCTTACCAGCTCCACCACATACCCGTCCTTTTCCAGGAACAGGATATCGATTTTGCGATGTGGATCCGGGGTGATTTCCCCCAACCTGACATAGCCCAGCTTTTCAAATTCCTCCGCTGCCTTTTCCAGCTTTTTTACAAGATATCCAATATGGTGAACCTTCATTTATTCTTCCTTTCCGTAGCGGTTCGGTTAAGTGGACCGTTACAGGCATCCGGCCAGTTAAAGCTATCGTGTGGCGGGTCGGATGCTTGCTGCCGCCAATGCACTGACCTGCTGGAAGTTACTGTTTCACTTCATTTTCCGCCGCATTCTGGCCATACACATAGGTAGGCACAATCTGCGCCACAAGCGGCCTGATGTCCGCGATTTCATCTTTGGAGGCATCCTCCAGCTGCTTGAGCTGAATAAAAAATTCCCTTTCATCCAGCTGTATCGGGCGGCCGATATGAATCAGCCGGTTGTCCGTATCCTGCATTCCTTCCTCATCCATAAGAAGCTCTTCATAGAGCTTTTCTCCCGGTCGCAGGCCGGTAAACTCGATTTGAATGTCCTCCCCCAGTTTATAGCCGGAGAGCCGGATCAGGTTCTTCGCCAGATCCAGTATTTTTACAGGCTCACCCATATCCAGGATGAATATTTCCCCGCCCTTGGCATAGGCGCCCGCCTGCAGCACCAGGGAAACCGCCTCCGGTATGGTCATAAAATAGCGGATGATATCTGGATGGGTCACCGTTACCGGCCCTCCGGCCGCTATCTGCTTTTTAAACAGGGGAATCACGCTGCCGTTGCTGCCCAGCACATTTCCGAAGCGGACGGCCACGAATTCCGTGTCATAGTGCTTGTTAAAGGTCTGTATGATCATTTCGCAGATCCGCTTGCTGGCCCCCATGATATTGGTGGGGTTCACCGCTTTGTCCGTGGAAATCATGACAAATTTTTTAGCGCCGTTCAGAGCGGCGGCCTGCGCTGTTTTCCAGGTTCCGAATACGTTGTTCTTAATCGCCTCATTGGGGCTGACCTCCATGAGCGGCACATGCTTATGCGCTGCCGCATGGTAGATAATATCCGGCCGGTACGTCTCAAAAATGGAATTGATACGCTTCGTATTGCGGACCGAAGCAATGAGGACGGTCAGCTTCAGCTCAGGAAAATTCTGCAGCAGCTCCTGCTGAATATCATAGGCATTATTTTCATAAATATCCACAATTACCAGATGCGCCGGTTTATGGGATGCCACCTGACGGCAAAGCTCGCTGCCAATGGAACCGCCTCCGCCGGTTACCATAACCACCTTATTCTGCACATAGCTCAGGATGGAATCCAAATCCACGCGAATAGGCTCTCTTCCAAGGAGATCCTCCACCTCCACGTCGCGCAGCTTGCTCACGCTCACTTCACCGTTGACCAGCTGGTACATGCCAGGCAGGGAACGCAGCTTACAGCTTGTTTCCTTGCAGATGTCCAGGATATCCCTGATTTCCGTACGGGGCGCTGAGGGCATGGCGATAAAAATTTCATCAATATCATACAGATCGGCGGATTCGATGATTTTATCACGGCCGCCAACCACCTTGATTCCCTGGATGAACTGGCCCATTTTCTGTTTATCATCATCGATGATGCAGCGGATGACCATGGTGCTGTAATTGCTTGTGACGATTTCCTTGATCAGCGCGTTTCCGGCTTCCCCGGCGCCTATGATCATGACGGAAATGTTATTTTTCTTGTTCTGCAGCCTGTGCTTATGGCTTCTTAAAAACCGATAGGAAAAACGGCTGACAAAAGTAAAGCTGATAAGCATGAACAGATACATAAAATAGTAGCTGTCCGGCACCGGCTTGCCCGACACCTTGAAAAGATTCAGCCCCACGCCGGAAACCACGGCGGAAAGGAAGCAGGCCATGACCAGGCTCTGCATTTCATTTTCCCCGGCAAAGGCCCACAGGCTGTGATACAGGCGAAAGAGATAGAAAATCCCCATGGTCAGCAGGATATTCAGCGGAAGGAAATTCCTGATGGGCATCAGGAACTGATCCGGAATCTCATCCAGATGCATATCATACCGCAGCAGGATCGCCAGAAAGCTGGAAGCTGTCACACTCAGGATATCATATATGATGAGTGCGGTCCTGCGGTAAAACAACTGATAATTAAAATGCTGTTTTGTCTTGTTCTCTTTATCCTTCATTATCGTTTACTCTTTTCTTTTTCTTAACTGTCAGGCAGCCTTTTAAGTTACTCTACACTTTCTTTTCTCTGCGGAATATAAGCAGCGGCGCCAGTACTGCCATGGTGGAAAAGCCCAATGGGTTGCAGGGATGGAACAGCCATTCCACCAGCCCCGCCACGGCAAATGCCAGGAATATGGCAAGGGGCAGCGCCGCGTAAGGGTCGGCGCTGTCTTCCCTTTTTTTCCTGCCTGCCCAATAAGCGTAACGGAACATCTGCATCAGGCTGACAGCCCCCAATATCAGATAGACCGCACCGGTAATCAGGCCGTGATCGTGGATTACCTGCAGATAAGTATTATGCGCATGGACACTGAGGGAGCCGTCCGCAAGCTCCACGCCCATTTCATCATGGCCGGTCAGGTTCCAATGGGAAATGTAACGCTTGAAAATTTCGAAGCGGCCGTTGGAGTAATCCTCCTCCGTTTCCTCCGGGCCGTTTCCCGAAGCGGCATCATCGGATGCTTCCGCCCCGACGGCGCCGTCTGCTGACGCCAGCATAGTTGATATCCGGCTGACCTCCAGGCGTCCGCCAGGCATGGATTTGCTCTCTTCTTCAGCGGATGCCATAAAGGTATCCACGAATTTCCTGACAATACTGTGCTCTTCCCCGAAAAGCTTCACATCCATGCAGTAGGCAAAACGGGGGAATGTGATATAATTTTCAGAGTCAGCCGGATCGCCCTTATGCACCGCCCACTCTTCTTCATTTGCCTCCAGTTCAAAAATATAGGGATCATCATACAGCGGCGGTATCAGGCGCACCGCCGAATAGGTAACCGGGAAGCAGGCAAGCACGAGGACGATCGCAAGCCCCGTTTTTGCCAGGAATACGGGTAACCGTTCCCGATAACAGACGAGGGATACAAAAAGGAGAACCACAATGCCCATTACCACCGCCGCCAGATATCCGGTACGGGAAAGCGTCATCAAAAGCAGCGAAACCGCCATGCCGAATAAAAGAGCCGTTGTCCAGCAGGTATAAAGCCTGCGTGATTTATGGTACTGCATCAGCAGCTTCACAAACAGCGCACAAATTATCAGCGTCAGATAAGCCGCTGTAACAGTAACCGTATGGAATACAAAATTGTAGCGGTAAAAGCCCCAGGCACGGATCGGCCTGCGCAGCACGGCAAATACCAGGGCGCAGAAAAAATTCAGGATGATACCATTACAGAAAATCCCCAGAAACCGCTCTCTTTTCTCCCAGGACAGATAAAAAACATAAAAAAGGCCGAAAGCCGCCGACAGATAAATCGGCCAGCCTCTTGTATTGCGGAAAATCACCAGCAAGGCGAAAAATACTGCAACAAGCCCCGCGTAAGGAAGGAACAGCTGCTTCCAGGCCGGCTTCTTTTTCCATAAAAGCAGGATGAGCTGAATGACCACCAGCCCCACAGTCACAAACAGAATGGCATTTAACCGGGCGAGCCTGTCCAGCTCCTCTACGCCGGCATACGGACGGTAATACAGCCAGCCTGCAATGGAGGAAAAAGCAATCCATATCAGATTCCCCCAATGGAACACAAATTTTTTACTGCACATGGTAAGCAGGACAAGGCAGAAATAAATCAGAACCTTTCTGTAGGCATAGTCCTGGTAGATATTATACATCGCATTTACATAATCAATACAGCCCCACAGCGCTCCGGCCCAGAAAAGGCACTGCAGCCAGTCCATTCCCCTGTCCAGGAGCGTTTCCCTGACGGGCGGAAGGAGAGGCGCTATACTGTCTCTCCTGGCATTGACCACGTAGAGAAGCAGCGCCGTCAACACAAGGATGCCGGCCGTATAAACCATTTTATCAGCCCTGACGCCTCCATAGTAATCCATAGGATAAACAGCAGCCAGCCCGGCCGCTGCGCCGATTATGAGCAGAGGGTTGAAAATCCTGCGGAAAACCCATTGTACACGTACTTCTTTTCCCTTTTTCTTTTTTCTGGCGGAGTTCTCCACGAGAAGTATCAGGAAACCGGCAAGGAGTGCAATCACTGCCGCCGCAGCGGCTTTTTTCCCAGGGCTCCATTTATCTTCGTACTGGAAACGCATAATAATATTGTTTCCCACCTGCTCCTGATTAGACTGATCGCTTCCTACATAATAATAATTTCCGTAAATGCCCAGTCCGGACTCGGCCGTATTCTGACAGCCAAAGCTTATGGGCTTCTCTGGATGGCTGATCTGCCATACATAGGCCCTGCCCCGTACTGTCTGGAATTCTACGGGAACGGTAAAGAAGCCGGGTGCTTCATAAGCATCCAGCGCTACATTCCTGGAAAAGACCGTTTCTCCCAGTTCATCCGATATTGTGAGATTTATTACCTTCCGGGAGAGATCTTCCATGGCATATATACTGATTTTCTCCAGATAGCCGCCGTCCGCTATGAATACCTGCTGAATTCTGGAATCCTGATCAATGATCTGAGAGGTTCCTGCCGGAGTCTCGTTCCCTGCAATTTGGCGGGTACCGTCAAATATTCCCAGAGGGCCTGCGAGCAGTATCAGAACTGCGGCATAGCATAGTACAATGTATTCGATTGCACGGGATTTCTTTAACTTTCTGTTCATTTATTATACCTGATGGTTTATAGGTTAATTGGTAACTGTCCAGTAACTTCACAGTTACGATTTATTAATTCCTGTTAGTATAGCATAATTTCCCCGTACTTACAACATATGCCAGTACCGGGAGGGCCAGCCAGAATATGAGGACGTAGCGTACCAGATAGGTCGGCCCAAGTATTACGGTCAGCCAGTTTAATATCACCGGGAGGAAGGCCAGCACGGTTTTATATTGTTTCCGGCGCATGAGGAAAAGCAGACCGGACAGGTATACAAGGAATAGAAATCCCGGGGAGAAAAGCATGGAAACGACCGGGACCTTCTGCTGGAACAATTCCAGGCTCAGCCTGCGGAACCATTCGTTCAGCAGGGGGATTTTGCTGTCACGGGTGCCTGGCAGTTCCGTTTCAAAGCCAAAATACGAGCTGTCCTCATAGGTATAGGTAAACACAGTATTTCCCCGGTATACATCGATCACCGCATCCGGGTACCAGAAGCCGTAGGAGGTCAACAGCCAGGCGTTCAGATAGACGGCAGGCGCTTTTTTTCCCACGGACCACCACAGCTTCCAGTACCGGGCCGGATCCGCCCTGTACGCTGCATTGTTAAAATCAATCTTCACACTGTCAGACAGCTTCGGCGTATATCGTTCCAGCGCTTCCCGGGGCAGTACCTCCAGAAGCACGGACTTTTCTTCCTCTGTCATCACCTCCGGGCTGGTGGTATATACACGGGCCAGCTGCTGAATCGGCACAGTGAGCATTTCCTGGTTTTCCTGCACCTGCGCATGCAGTACAAACGCAAGTCCGTTTGATACAAGCAGATAAAGAAGCAGCGCTGTACAGGCAGTCGCCGCCGCTTTTACCCGGCAGTTTTTTCCGGCACAGAGGATAATTACAGGAATCATTAACAGCAGGATATAAAAACCGTTGTGACGCATGGTCGCCATGGAAAACAGGGACAGCAAAAGCAGCGCCGTTTTTTTCCGATCCGAAAAGAACTCTGCTTTCTCCCTGAAAAGCCTAAGGAGCAGGACTATGGTTAAAAGCATCCCCGCAGAATACAGGGTATCCTTTGCGGAGCAGAGCACATACATCTGAATGACAGGGAAAAAAGCGAAATACAGCACGCCTGCCCTGCGGAGCCACACAGGCGCCCTGTTTTGTCTGAAATAAGACAGGATATACGTAAAACAGCCTGCCATCAGCAGCATCTGAAAAACCATGTAAAGCGCAATTCCCGCATTATAGGATGCAAATATTTTATTTCCCAGGCTGACAATCCCTCCCAGAAGCACTACATGCAGCAGCGGATGATGGGTGGTGAACCGGCGCATGGCCACCTGATTAAACTCATCCTGGGCGTCATATACGAAAAAGCCGGGATAAACGGCCAGCAACACAATTCCCCATACCAGCAGGAAAAACAGGAATATATAAAGCGTTTCCCTTTTTATCCCTGCCGCTTCTTTTTCCTGTTTTCCGTAACTTCCGGCATCTTCCAGGATTCCCCACAGCCCGTCCGTGAGCAGCATAAAAAATAAAAGCAGAAATGGCATGGCCACCCACATATGCCAGTCCGTCAGCCAGACATAGCCCAAAGCTTCCAGCCGGCTGCCCAGACAGCATGCTGTCACCAGCACAAGTGACATGAGAAAGGACCAGATGCTCCTCGCTCCGTTCCAAAGCGACCTGTGGATTACCGGAAAGCAGAGCAGGAAAACAAGCACGGAAAGAAAGCTGTTGGAAAAATCCAGCCCTTTTCCCGAAGAAATCAGCATCTGCGGAAGACAGATCACTCCCGCCAGAGTAACTGCGGCAGATATGAATTTTTTCTTTCCTTCACTCATACTCATTTTCATTTTCCTCAGTCTGTGAGGCAGCCGCTTTTATTCCCGCCAGCAACGAGCCAAGTAGCCATGCTTGCATGGATATTTGGCGACTGCCGCGAGGGTCAAATACCCCGCTGCTCTGCAGCGCTGCAAGTTTGATACCCAGTTGCTTGCAGCGGGGTCTTTGATTTGCGCGGCTGCCGGATGCTGCTGCCTGTCCCCGCCGCG
>NZ_KE992641.1:18750-20099 GCF_000466465.2 Clostridium sp. KLE 1755 | reverse complement strand
GCCTGTCCCCGCCGCGGGGTTCCTGCCCCGGTTAATTGTTTCCCGGCCTTGTCCGCCCCGGCCCGTTCTGTTCCTGTTCCTTCTGTCCTGGCCCCTGTCCCGGCCCGTTGCACAGGCCGTCCTCGGGCTTGTGCATCTCCTCGCCTACAATTTCCCGCACCACATACTGCGGCGCATTGTTCATACAGATATACATCCTGCCGATGTACTCGCCCACAAGCCCCACCATCAGCATCAGCATACCGCCGATAAACATGATCGCGGACATCAGTGAACTGAAGCCGATGGGCACCAGCGGATTCACCAGCTTTTTGATAATGGTATACAAGCCGTACAAAAAGCCGAGGAATGCGCAGCCGGTGCCGATCATGGTGGCGATCCGCAGCGGTTTTTCACTGAAGGCGGTAAAACCGTTAAACCACAGCCCCAGAAGCTTTCCCAGGGTATAGCCGGATTCTCCTGCTTTTCTGTCACGGTGCTCCACCGTAACATTTTTTATATTGCGTGTGGCGCGCAGGACAAGGCCGATCACATAAGGATACGCATTCTGATAACGAAGCATCTCGTCCACAATAAACCTTCTTGCGGCAAAAAAGCTGGAGACATACAAATCCGACGGCTTTCCCAGCATGAATTTCAACATCAGATCATTGACCCTGCTGCCGAAATTGCGGAACGCATTATGGTGCTTATGCTCATATCTGGCATACACCACATCGCTGCCCTCTTCCAGCCCCTGCAGTAAATCCCCGATGGCATCGGCGGGCGTCTGGCCGTCATCGTCCATGCACACCAGATAGTCTCCCTTCACCTGATGGAAACCGGCCATCAGCGCAGCATGCTGGCCGAAATTCCTCGCCAGGTTTACGCCGCATATATTGTTATGCTTCTCGCAAAGCCTTCTGATTACCTCAAAGGTATTATCCGGAGAACAGTCGTTGACAAGAATAAGCTCCCAGCGGTATTTGTCCTTCAGATTGTCCATCTCCCTGCCGATATCCGCCACAACACCCTCCAGCATTTCGGCCGAACGATAGCAGGGAATTACTATGCTTACCAGTTTACTCATGAAATCTTCCCATCCGCCCGCCATACGGCAGACTTTTTTGTTTTTATCTGTAACAGTCTAGCGGTCCGCACTGTTACTCTTATCTGTTTTCGGGATACAGACGGGCCATCAGTATCAAATCACGATAACCGTCCCCGGTTTTTATCTCATCCCTGAGCAGCGCCTCCTTTTCGAAGCCCGCCTTTTCATAGCTTCTCACCGCGGCCGTATTGTCCGCAAATACCCGCAGCATCAGCTTGTGAAGCTTCAGGCTGCTGCCGGCATATTGAATCGCGACCCG
>NZ_KE992641.1:0-18650 GCF_000466465.2 Clostridium sp. KLE 1755 | reverse complement strand
CCCCCGCCGCATCCTCTTCCCCGATAAAAATACCGTACTCCGCCTTTTTATTTCCGGTATCGATATCCCGGAAGTAGACGCTGCCCACAGGCCTGTCCCCTTCCGTCTCACACAGGATGAACTGTACCACCTCTCCGGCGGCCACCTTATCACGCATCCAGGCCAGGTGTCCCTCTTTGGTAAAAGGCTTCTGATAAATAAAATTCTTCCTCACCCGGTCCGTATTGCGCCATTTTACAATGTTTTCCGTATCCTCCAGCGTGATCGGCCGCAGATATACCGGTCCCAGATCTATTTTCAACTGTTCAGTCATTTACCTCTTCCTCCCTGTGCAGGCTATATATCACCAGACCGGAATCCGCCGCCCCAATGACTTCCTTGGGTTCAGCCCGCAGCACGGTCCCTCTCCTGCCGAAATAATCCGTCAGCCAGTCAAGGCTCTGCCCCGTTTCCGCCACCAGATATACATTTTCCCCTTCCAGGAGCGCCTGTCCCAGGGAGTCATATCCAAAGGCCTTCAGCTTTTTCTCCGCCAGCGGGCTCTTGCAAAGCCAGCCTCCCAGCAGATCATAATTTCCAAGGACGCACTCACCATCCCGGAACATTTTCTCTGAGAATTTTACGGTGGAGTACACATCTGCAAGATACAGGTTCTCCGGATGGCTCTGATAATACGCCCTGGCGGCGATATCCGTACGGTTAATTTCCTCCCGCGCCGCATATTCCTGTACCGTGCGGGCAAAAGTGCGGGGCAGGATGGAGAGCGCGGTGACAAGCAAAAGCGCCGCCGTTACAAAGACCGGATTCAGCCAGCGGTACGGATTACGCACTTTTTCCAGTTCCTCCTGCGCAGCTTCATCCGCCGCCCCATTTTTGGTAAGATACATAAAAAGCAGCGCCGCCAGCATCACGATTTCCACAGTATACAAAGGGTGGCTGATCCGCTCAGGCACCCGGTTGCGGAGTATCAGGTACATCCACAGAATACTGCGCACACCGCCGAACGCAAGCAGCTGCCAGATAACGCCGGCGCGCCTTTTCAGGAAAGCCGTGAGCAGCAAAAGCACTGCAAGCGCCGCCTCCGTGAGAAGGAATGGCATTTCCACAGCCGCATCGAAATCCAGACCCGGCATATTCTGGAGCCTGGCCTTATACAGCCAGATTCCTTCCTTTAGCGTCTTCCCGAAATAGCCTTCCTTTTCCCGGGAATACCCGCTTATTTTCTCCATAAGAGCCGCATCAATGCTGTCATCTATCCCGTAATTATAATTTTCCAGCAGCGCGCCCTGCGTCTCGTCCAGTCCCAGAGAGGTATAAAATTCCTGATTTTCTTCAAACTTCAGGATTGTTTCTGTTTTGAAGTCATAAACCTCCGTCCTGGCATCAAACAGCCGGAAAAATTCCTTCCATTCCCCGCTGCCATAGGCAGCCGTATTGCTCACCTCGCCCAGAAGCAGCCCGATAAGGATCAGGGAAAAAACACCCACATAACAAAACGCATTATATCTTGTAAAAACAGGACGTTCCATCCCCCATTTCCATACCCCGGCCACACAGGCCAGTGGCAGAAGCAGCATCATCATTTCCGGGCGCAGCAAAAACGCCAGCACACACAACAGGACCGCCGGCAGATTTCTTTTTACAAAACAGCCCCAGCCGTTCTCTTTCCCGGAGCGCGCCTGCATGCCCGGACACGCCGCCGCTTCCCCGGTCAGGAACCAGAAAATCCCCGCGGCTCCCAGCAGGCCGCTGGTCACCGTATACTGCACAAAAACCAGGTGAGGAAGCAGAAGGCCGGCAAAAAGCAGGCTCTCCAAAAGGCACAGAAGGACCTTTCCCACTGTTTTCTTCCCATATCTCATGCTCCGGTACAAAATCAGATACAGACTGCCAAACTGACAGAGGCATAAAAAGATGCCATATACATAGGAGGTATGAAACACCTTCACAAGCAGGCTCAAAAGCAGACTGAGCGGATAGAGCATCTGCACGTTGCGGCTTTCCGGGACGCCTGTGTACACACCCGCAAGGATATCCTTCATCAGCACATCGTCATTCAGCGAATAATAGTAATCAAACCGAAGGCTGGTAAAAAGAAGAAGCGCCAGGATAAACAGCAGCGGCAATATCCAGTTTTCCCATTTACGGTAAAATTTTACCTGTTTTTCAAAAACCATAGAATTCCTTTACTTTTCCGGCAATAAAGCTCACCTGATCCTCCTTCAGCCCATAGTACATGGGCAGGCGGAGAAGCCTTTCGCTTTCCCTGGTGGTGTAACGGTCTTCCCCGTGGAAACGGCCGTATTTCAGTCCCGCAGGCGCGGAATGAAGGGGAATATAATGGAACACCGCAAGAATGTCATTTTCCTTCAGGAAATCAATAAGTGCGGCACGTTCTTCCAGATCCGCATTTTTGATATAGAACATATGGCCGTTCTGCACACAATAATCGGGGATGAAGGGCAGCTCAATTCTGCCCGCCTCTGCCAGAGGTTCCAGCTCCCGCCAATATTGGTTCCATAGGTTCAGACGTTCCTCATTGATAGCATCGGCCATTTCCAGCTGGGCATACAGATAAGCCGCATTCAGTTCGCTGGGAAGATAGCTGGAGCCGTAATTCTGCCAACGGTATTTGTCCACCTGTCCTCTGTAATACTTGCTCCTGTCCGTTCCCTTTTCCCGGAAAATTTCAGCATCCTCAATGTCCTTTTCATGCTGGATCAGAAGCGCGCCGCCCTCTCCCATGCTGTAATTCTTGGTTTCATGGAAGCTGAAGCAGCCGAAATCACCGATGGCTCCCAGCGGCTTTCCCTTATAGGAAGCCATGATTCCCTGGGCCGCATCCTCAATCACATACAGGTGATGACGCGCCGCGATGTCCATTATGGTGTCCATTTCACAGCCCACGCCCGCATAATGCACGGGAACGACAGCCTTCGTTTTTTCAGTTACAGCCGCTTCGATCAGCGTTTCATCAATATTCATGGTATCGGGACGGATATCCACAAATACAGGCACGGCTCCCCTGAGCACAAAGGCGTCCGCCGTGGAAACAAAGGTATAGGAGGGCATGATAACCTCGTCTCCCGGCTGAATGTGGGCAAGCAGCGCCGCAAGCTCCGTGGCATGGGTGCAGGAGGTGGTAAGCAGGCACTTACGTGTGCCCGTCCTTTCCTCAATCCACTCACTGCATTTTCTGGTAAATTCCCCGTCGCCGCAGATTTTCTGGTTTTCCACGGCCTGCCGGATATAGTCCATTTCTTTTCCCGTAAAGGGCGGTACGTTGAACCGAATCATAGCTGTCGCCTTTCTTTTTTTATTCAGTATCAATATTATAAATCAGATAGCCTTCATTTTCAAAAACCGGAATATAATTTTCTTTATCAAGCCAGCCCATAAGCGCCTGCATTTTTTCACTGTCCCCGGGAAGCTCTCCATTTTCCTTATAGAAGATGACCACAGTCCCTTTGCCAAGCTGCTCCAGCTCCTCTTTCATCTGTTCTGCCGGATAGGTGTCCAGATCCGGCCAGGCATGGGTGAGTCCCGGCGGCATATCCAGAAGGAAATGCAGTCCCGGCGCATTGCCAAAGGTAATAAGCGGCCGTCCGGAAAGACCGTTCTGTCCTGCATATCCTAACAGGCCTGTCAGCTGGTCCGCATTGAGGCTGCGCGTCTTCATCCCCTTCAGTATATAGGAATTTTCAATTTTTGCATCCCTTTTTTCACCATAAATGCCGTCGCCGAAGGCAAAATGGCTGTGAAAGCCCATTCCCTGGATCAGAACCATTCCCGCCACCATAACGGACATGGCCGTCACAGGAAAGGCCTCGGGCTTTCTTCTCATCCGCCTGATATATTTCCCCAGCATCCAGAGTGTAAAAGGGGCTGCCAGAAACAGGCAGTTCAGGTTCGGCATGGTATCGTTGTTGCTTCCTATGGGGAGCACCGCCACCGACAGCAGGATAATCAGCGCAAGCAGCCTGTCCCTCCGGAAAAAACGGCTGTTTCCGATACATACAACACAGCTGATAAGCACAAGGTACAGAAAAAGCATTCCCCATTCATAGATGCTGCGGTAATTATAATAGGTAAAGGTAAACATCCCCCTGCCCCAAAACAACCGGATCAGCACCGGAATGCACAGGCAGTATATAATCTTTCCCGCTGTGTGAAAACGTTTGGGAAGAATATGGAAAAAAATCCAGCCCGCCAGCACACACACGGCAATTACCATCAGCCACACCATGGTTTTGCCATAGGCCGCGAAAATAGAGGTAATCATGGAAAACGGCGAATAACTCTCATCCGTCGCCGTATACCCGGCCAGGCTGCCGAACATTCCGAAATAGGCCCCCGGGCCATATTGGATGCATATGACAAGGAAAACACCAAGGAAGCCCACCAAAAAGCCCGCGACACAAAAGCCTGCCTGTTTCCACATCTCCTGCGCGCTTTTACCGCAAAGCTTTCCATAGAAAAATACGGCAATAATCAGAAGCGCTTCCGCAATATTCGGAGTGCGCACCATCACATTCAGCCCCAGACAAACGCCCGCCCAGATGAGCAGGCCCGGCCTGTTCCAGATAAGCCCCCTGTATAATAAAATACATACCGCCAGGAACAGGAAATAGGTAAGATAATTATATAAAATCGTCGTCGGACACCAGCAGAAGCTGATAGCAATGATTTCCCCTGCAAAAACCACCCAGGCCGGCATTTTCCCCTTCAGGAAATAATAGGAAAGCAGCGCCATGGCACTGATAACCAACCTTGTATAAAAGCTGATGCCCAAAAGGGTGCCGCCGAAAGGAAGCTTCATTAACAGCCAGCCAGCCACATTGGCAAGATAGGTGGCAATCGCCCAACTGCCCTTAAGCTCCGGGAAAAACCGGAAGTTGGTGAGGCTGTACATCGGATCCGACACATCAATCCCCTGATTTACCCACAGCAGCGGATAGATCAGCAGCAGACAGGGAAATATGAATTTTTCCAAAATTTTTATCAGTTTTTTTCTTTTATCCATTGGTATTTCTATCCCCATATCAATCCTGTTACTGTGAATCACCCTTTCTGCCTTCCCATGCTGTCATCAATGCGGCGGATGGCTTCCCCGCATTTTTTCCCGAAGGAGGTCTTTGCAAGCAGGCGCTCCGCAAGCAAAAAGCATTTGCCCCGAAGCAGGTCAATTGCCGCTGCAAGAAGGAACACAAGCAGTACGCTTTCCGTCATCTGCATCAGATAACCGCCCAGATGCTCCGATGGCGTCCCGATAATCCAGCCGGTCCACCTTGCGCTGATATCCATGTGCTCATGGATCAGGTATACGCCGAACATCCCCGGAGACAGGCGGCAAATACAGCGTTCCAGCTTTTCCGAACGGATGCGCAGACCGCCAAAGGCCATGAACAGCCCCAACGCCCCGGTAAGGCAGAAAATGAAATTATAGTGAAAGGGCACCGTTACATAATATTCCAGCGCCCCGGTCCTTGCACATACCACAAGCGCAGCCAGGGTGATTCCCGCCACGGCCGCGCAGGATCCGAAATAGACAAGCGCACCTCTCTTTTTTTCCTGAAAAAAACGGATTCCGTATCTCCGTATATAGGCCGCCGTCAGATAAAGGAAAATGAACCAGCCGAAATCGTAGCCGTACCGGTCCGATGAAAATAAAAGGATGCTCACGCTTTTCCCAAGACTGAAATAAACCAGCAGTCCCATGAGCGTAATCCGCAGCTGCTTCTGCGTCATGGCCCCGGCCGCCGCATTCAGCACCGGGGAAAACAGATACATGACCACATAAGCAGTCACAAACCAGTAATGCCCCGCCTCCACCGGAAACAGGCACTGCCAGATATGGTATATCTGAAAAGCCTCCCCGGCAGGTAGTACCCCGGCGAGCACCAGCACGGGAGGAATCAGCAGTGTATAAAAGAGCACCTGGAACAGCAGCCTGAGAAGCCGCTTCAGGGAAAAGCCGCTTTCCGATAAAAAATAGCCGCTGATAAGGACATAAACATTGACCGCAACAATACTGAAGGACTCCACAAGAACCGCCGCCGTACCTCTTGCCCCCGGCATCTGCCCCGCTTCGGGAAGCCCGCCTGTATGGGAAAGGAAATGCATGGCAACCACCATGAGCATGGCTGTCATACGCAGTAATTCAAAATTAGCCTGTCTCTTTTTCCCTGCTGCCACCGCTTTCTCCTTTCCGCCCTGAACAGTAACGTTATCTCTCCCTGCCAATCTGTCCGTTTTCCACCCGGTAAACCATATCACATTTTTCAATCGTCTGCAGACGATGCGCTATAATAATGAGGGTTTTCCTGCCATGGAGGCGGTTGATGGAGTCCATAATCGCCGCTTCCGTCTCATTATCCAGCGCAGAGGTGGCTTCATCCAGCACCAGTACCTCCGGATCCTCAAACAATGCCCTGGCAATACCGATACGCTGCCTCTGCCCGCCGGAAAGACGGATTCCCCGCTCTCCGATTCCCGTATCCAGCCCCTCCGGAAGCCCTCTCACAAATTCATCCAGCTGCGCTTCCTTCAGCGCCTGCCATACCTTGGCATCATCAATATCCTCATCCGGCACGCCGAAAGCAACATTCTTTCTGATAGATGCATCAATCATGAAAATAGTTTGAGGAATATAGCCGATATTTTTCAGCCACTCCTCATAGTGTTCCCTCACTTCCACGCCGTCAGCCAGGATCTTGCCCTCCTGGATATCCAAAAGCCCCAGAAGGATGTCAATGATCGTCGTCTTTCCGGCGCCCGAGGTACCTACCACGCCCACGGAGCAGCCCACGGGAATTTCCATCTGTGCGTGATCAAAAATCAGGGCCTCCGAATTGGGATATTTATAAACAATATCCTGAAGTTCTATTTTCGACAGGACAGGAAGCTTGGGAACCTCCTTTTTCCTGCGGAAATTCTGCTCATCATAATTCACGTTCCCGTCATTGATATCCTGCTGCAGGTTGTCGCTTACCCCCATGAAAAAGGGTTCAAAGTAGGAAATGGAGGTGAGATAGTTATTGATGCGGTTGGCGCTTGGCAGGAGACGCATGGCCGCCACTGCAAATACGCCGATCTGGCTCAGCATCTGGGTGACATCCTTTCCCGCCGCAATCTGCAGGATCAAATACAGCACCAACCCTGCAATACATACCGTTTCTATCAGCAGGCGGGGGGTTGCGTTATAGATATTATATTTCTGCACCGCCCCCACGTAGCCCGCGCCGCACTTGGAATATTCGTTTATAAAATAATTTTCCTTATTGGCAATTTTGATTTCCTTGATTCCCATAACGGACTGGTCAATCCATTTATACAGGCCGCTGTAATATTCCTGGTTTTCCTCTCCCGCCCTGATCATAATGGGCTTGAGAATCCCTTTAATAATAAGAAGCACCACCACAAGCAGCGCGGCAATGGTAAGAATCATCACCGGATCCTGGGTCATCAGCACCACGATCAGGACGACGAACATGATAATTTCACTGGTCAGCTGCAGCGAGGAAAGGATCAGGCCGTACATATTGTTCACATCCGAGGTGATGCTTCGCTGGATCACGGAAGTGTCCGCATTCAGATAATATTCATAGGGACGCTCCATGAAATTAATCATCATCTTACGGGAGGTGGCAAACTGATTCGTGTATACAAAGCGCAGCTGAATTACATTCTGGAAATAAAGAAAAATATTTTTTAACACAAATGCTGCGATAATGGCCAGCAGCATGATTATGGTAAACTGCCCGGTGCTCTCCATGCCGAGGAAACGGTAGATATCCCCCAGATACCCATCCCCGGTCACAGCCGCCGGATCCAGTAGCGTGGTGATCACAGGGATGACCAGGCCGATGCTGCAGGCCTCAAGAAGGGCGCCGATAATCATCAGCACCACAATCCCGCCCATCTTGGCCTTCTGTTTTCCATCCAAAAGGATGTTCATTTTCTTTATGATTTTTCTCATCGCAATACCTTAATCCTTTATCTGCTCATTCTGCCGGTGTATTTCCGGCGCTTCGTATTTGTCCATGAAATCCTCCCCCAGAAAGACGGTTTCCTCTGCAAAACCGATGGAGGTGGGCACGGTGAATACGGAGATCACCTTTTTCACATGGATATCCGGAAGAAAATTCATCATTTCCATAGGGAACTTCCCGGATAACACCACGCAGCCCGGAAAACATTTTTCATAATCCAGCAGGTCTCTGGGATGGGGCTTTAAAATGATCTGCATTCCTTTTCCGTAAAGCTCTATAATATCACGGAAGATCCGTTCTCTCGTTTCCAAATCACAAAGCGGCTCGGTCAGTATCAGAATTTTATTTTCATGATTCTTCCCTTCCGTCAGCTGTTTTACCAGCCGTTCCCTGTCCTCCAGGAAAATTCCCAGCAGGCAGCTCTTATCCTCCGCTGTCAGACGCTGTGTCAGCTTTTCCCTGGAGCATTCCACATATTTGGGGCAGGGATACTCCAAAACGGAAATATCATTCACTTCCATATCGATACAGTATTTTCCCCAGCCATTCTGTATGAAAATCAGGTTCAGGGAGGCGAGGAAGGCCTTCAGCCTGAAATGTCCCCTGTTATCATATCTGGCCGTATCATAATAGCGGATGCAGTCCAGCCCATCCTCCATGGCATGATACCTGATTTTCTTCCAGCTTAAATAATATCCTATCGGATCGGAATCACAGAATACATAAATGTCCTTATATGCCCTGAAATCCACCGGCACAAAAGGCTCCTGAAGCTTCCCCAAAAGCTTGCAGAAACGGATTCTTGCCAGCATGTTCAGTACCAGGTTCCCCCGATCCGTGTGGTACTTTTTCAAAACAGGAAAGAAGCCCTCCTCCTTTTCCTCAAAAACAAAAACCTGCCGGAAAAGACCGGAACGCTCCGCCCTGGCCTTCAGATTTCCAAAATCATTGGACATCGTACTCAGCACCAGGCAGGCCTGTCCCCTTCTGTCTCCGGGCAGGTTTAATTCCTTCAGACAGGCAATATATACATGATAAAAAGTGTGGCAGACATAGATTCTCTCATTCATGCCGCTGCTCCTTATAAAAAAATATCATTATATTTTACCATACATTACCTTCAAAAAGCAAATTTAGTAACAGTTCAGCCTTCGGCCGAACTGTTACTGCATCCGCCCATGATAAGTCGCCTTCGGCGAGGGGCGGATGCCTGCTGCCACCACGTTTTCTCACGGTTTGTGCAGTGAATGCACAAACCTTCCTGAACTGTTACCAAATTTACCCCTTTGTTTCATCACAGGTTTTAACAACCCATACACCCTCTATCTGTTTCACGCAGCCGTCCGCCGGATAAGCAGGCATTTCCTGATATTCCTTCGTCTCCTTAATGGCCTCGACAGCTTCCTCGCTTACCTCCGGCATTTCCACGCCAATATAGGTCTTCATGAAATTATAGCGCACGCCGCTGGTAAGGAGCCCTGTTTCCTTCGCCACGCCGGATAAATCCGTAAACCGGTCGCCGTCCATGGAATAGCTGCCCAGCAGATCAGGTGTCTCGCTCAGGCCATATTCCCCTATCAGCGCAAAGGGGTCGCCCGGCTGATAGCCTGCTGTGGCTTCAATCCTTTCCATGATACGGTTGTAATATGCATAGGATCTTTCATAGGCAATTCCCATCCGGAAATAGGCCTGGTTTGTCACAACAAAATTCTGGTAGCCCACCAGCAAAAGAACCGCCGCAACCACATAGCCCAATATCCTGCCTGCCCTCACCTTTCCCGCATCCGCCAGGAACAGGCCGGACTGGGTATCCTGGCTTTTTTCCAGGAGGGCGGCAAGAAAGGTATACAGGATATGGTATTGGTAAAGCATCAGCATGCTTATGCTGGCATCCGGCGCCATAATAATGATAGAACCCATGGCCAGGGGCACCATCATGGCAAGAAAAATGTACAGGATGGCGCTGCCTGAATTTTTATAGATTTTTTTCCTGATAAAAAAGGCGATGACCAGGCCAGCCGTAAGGAGGCAGGAAGCCACATTCAGCGCCCAGGCGGCCGCAGTCACAAAGGAAAAGGGCTTCAGAATAAAATACTGTACCACCCATTTGTAAGAACGCAGTATCAGCCTGGGAAGACGGATTAAATCAATTTTCCCCATCTGATCCAGGCCGTTATAGGCATCCAGCTGGGGATATACGATTCTGGAAACAATCGTATAAATAACGACGGAAATGCAGGCCACGACAAAGGCCTTCACTCCCCTTCGGAAAACATCGGCAGTCCGGCTGTTTTCCTCAAGCATATCCAGGAAAAGCCCCATTACCAGAATGCCCAGCGCCAGGCACAGATATGCCTGATAGATTCCCATGCTCAGAACCAGGCAGACTATCCCTGGCAGGAAACCGAAGCGGTATTTCCTAATCAGCCACGCACCCGCACAGGCCAGCAATATACCCACGGCATAGCAGTCCGCGGTAAACATGAAGGTAAACAGGCTGCACATGCTGGGGAAGGACAGCATCATCAGCGGAATCAGGACCGCGGAGGTTGTGCTTTTAAGATGCAGCGTGGAAAGGACAAAGCAGGCGGCGGCGGAAATCAGGACAATGGAAAAAATCCCGCTCAGCCAGGGTACGCTCCAGATCCCATCCAGCGGATTGACATATTTCAGAAACCATCTGCCAAATTCCGAGCCGACCGCATACCCGCCCACATTATTGATGTCATCCCAGTTCGGCAGCTTATTGGTCAGCATATAGGCATGAGTTATAATTCCCCACAGGATTCCGGAAACCAGGCAGCACCTGATATGGAAGGGGATTTTTAATAATATTTCTTTAAGGGTATCTCTATTTTCATTCATAGCTGTTTTTATCCTTTCCCGTCAAAACTAACCCTGTTTCTTCACCATCCCCACAATCACCCCATCAACCGCATCATATTCCATGCGTGTATCAATACAGTTCCCCTCATCAGCCGCCTTATAAATATACATCGTATCCTCCCGTGGATTAATCAGCGACTCCACCAAATCCTCCACTGCCTTTGTCCTTATCGTCTGGCAGGCGGTATTAAAATAATTAATCGTCATGCCATTTTCAGCCGCATATGCACTCAGGTCATTCAGTAAATCCTCGTCATCCAGGCCCACAAAAACCATATGCTTCTTATCCCCCTCCCGGGCCCACGTATCCCACTTTTCATCCTCCAGGCGGCTGTCGTAAGCAAACTCGGTTCCAAACTGCACCTGTCGCTGCATCAGCTGCCATTTTCCGTCGGCAATCTGCAGGACGGCAAAAATCACCAGAAGAACCGCAGCCATGGTTTCCCATGGCATTTCCTTCTCCATCCATACAACGCTGCCAAGAATTATCAGGTACAGCACCGGCCAGATAAACCTGCCGCAGCAGCTGATTCTCTGCCACAGAGAGGATAGCCAGGCCGGAAGCTCATAGTTCCAGATCAGACTGCTTCCACAGGCGGCCTGAGGGGAAAGAGCCACAGAAAGAGAAATCATTGCCAGTATCAGAAATGCAACACCGTTTTCGCCCCAGTCAAAACGAAGATGAGTCAGCTTTTTTTCTTTTTTTATAAATACCTTATAAATGGTATGTATCAGACAGGCTGCGGCCGCCACAATCAGTGTAAGTACAATTCCAGTACCAGGGAAGGCCAGCCCTTCTGAGGGATTTGCACCGTAAACCGGAAGATCCGACAGATACTGAGACCACCCCTGCGGATTCCACAGGCCATTCAGATTAAAGCTGGACTGTCCGAACTGAGACGTATCCGGCATATGATTGTGGGAAAAACCTCCCAGCAATGCTACAACTCCAACAGCAGCTCCCAGGTATGCCAGCAGTGCAAGGACATCCTGCCTGATTTTTTTCCTCCGCAGCAGATCGCAAAGCAGAAAGCTGAGAAGGACAAAACCGCACATGGGAATAAAATACATCTGTATACTTCCCGTCAAAAGCCCGGCAATTCCCCAGGCCAGCACAAGCCTTTTTTCGCTTATTTCCATTCTGCGGATTCCCAGATACAGAGAACACAGCACCAGCCACTGGGCGCCCAGAGCCAGGTTCAGGGACATCTGTCCCAGCATCGCAGGCGTAATTACAAAAAGAAGGCTGCCCACAATTGCTTCCGCTTTCTTTTTTACATAATGATAAATCAGAAGCGCCCCAAAAGCGCCCTGGGCGCCCATACAAAGCATGGCCCAGATACCAAAATACTGGAATCTATCCGGCAGAACCGCCTTGAATATTTTAAAAAATACGGCAAACAGAGGCACGGAATCCGTAAAGATAACGGATACGGTATTAGGATAAGATGCATTATCCATCAGCCCAAAAGGAAAAAACCAGTCACTGTTCCTGAAAAAGCACCAGCCCAGATAATTCTGAGTCAGATCCCCGCCACCGAGGAGCCAGTCCGTGTAGGTGACATTCAGTACATGAACCCCAAATATACAAATAAACGTAACAATTCCAACCAATGTGCCAAGTATCCACACATTGTTCTTTTTCCAATAATTTAAACCGGCCTGCACAGTATCCTTCATACCTCCCTGTTTTCGGCTTTCCATGCACTTCAACGTGGTAAAGTATCATGTGCCGTTAACTGATGCAAGTATAGCACTTTTCGGGATTGCAGGCAAATAAAAAACAAGTCTTCTCTTTTTTCCTGTAACAGTTCAGCCTTCGGCCGAACTATTACTTTTTCCTTTACCGGATTTATTCCAGCAGGTATAATAATAAAAGAAAATAAAAGAGGATAATTTAATATCCGTTTTTGGGAGACTGTTAAATGGAGACTGGGAAAAAGGGAATTCTTATCCGAACAGATGGTAATCAGGAAATAGCGACAGGGCATCTGATGCGCTGCCTGTCTGTTGCGCAAGCATTGAAGGAACGGAATCTTCCTGTTCTTTTTGCGGTCGCTGATCACAACAGCGGACAGCTGCTCCGTTCTTTTATGGCTGGGGGAGAAAATTTTCCCGTGATATGTCTGGATACGGACTACCGCAATCCTGCCGATGAACTGGACAGGCTTTGCACTGCCGTTTTTGAAAATAATATCGGCTGTGTGCTGATAGATTCCTATTTTGTTACCCCACCGTATCTGGAGGGGCTTCATAAGGCGGTGAAAACTGCTTATATTGACGATATCTATTCCTTTGATTATCCGGTGGATCTGATTATAAACTATGATGCCGCCCCTCCTTTGGATTTTTACAGAAACTGCCCTTACAAACTGTTGGGGCTGTCTTATACTCCCCTCAGGAAACAGTTCCGCGGCCTTCATCCGGAAGTAAGGCCACAAGTGAAGGACATTCTTATTTCTACCGGGGGCACCGACCCCTGTGGTGTGGCGGAACGTCTCATAAACAGGCTTCTTTGCCTCCCCGGGGAACAGGAAATTTGCTATCATATATTGGCCGGTCCCATGCATTCCGGCCGCGCCGCCCTGAACCTTTTGGCAGATGGGAATCCAGCTATCAGGCTCTATGAAAAGGTTTCAGATATGGCGGCATTGATATGCCGGTGTGATCTTGCTGTTTCCGCTGCCGGAACAACATTATATGAACTGTGTGCCGCAGGAGTCCCGGCCGTCAGCTTTACTATGGCAGATAATCAGCTGACCGGAGCCAGGGATATGGAACGTTTTGCCGGAATCCCTTATGTTGGCGATGTGAGGACTGCGACTGATTTTATAGAAAAGCTGGCGGAAGCCATTATTTCTCTGAGCAGCAGCTATGATAACAGATATTTCCTGGCACATTCCATGCATAAAATGGTTGACGGAAATGGAAGCGTAAGAATTGCGGAAGGGTTGGAAAAGCTATTGTGTTCTGAGGCTTCGCATGTATAATATATGTAGATTCATTGTAACTGTTCAGCAGGCCAGCGCTTTGCGCTGACCGTAAGAAAGTGATTCAAGAGTGCTAAAATCCATCGCCAAAGGCGATTTAGGATGGATTTTAGCAGTAACTGTGAGGGGTACTGAACAGTTACGATTCATTTTCGATTTCTATTGGTTATATTAGTGCGAATGTACAGTGCACATTAATTTGCCTGCAGACTTATATCGGTCAAGGCTTAAACACCCTCATCGATTAAAATACTTCAAAAAGGAGTAAAATAAACATCATGAATCAATCCACCATACAACCTCAAAAAAAATCCGTTGCCATCATCACCGCCAGAGGCGGCAGCAAGCGGATTCCCCATAAAAATATCCGTGACTTCTGCGGAAAACCGATTATCAGCTATTCTATCGAAGCCGCGCTTTCGTCAGGCGTCTTTGATGAGGTCATGGTTTCCACGGATGATGAGGCAATTGCTTCCATTGCCAGGAGCTTTGGGGCCGCAGTCCCCTTCATGCGTTCTGCAGCGTCCGCAAATGATTATGCCTCCACGGATGATGTAATCGCCGAAGTCCTGAGGGCCTATGAAGCCGGCGGCGCACGCTTTGACCGGTTCTGCTGCATCTATCCCACCGCCCCCTTTGTGACGGCGGAAAAACTGAAAAATGCCATGGCACTTCTTGACCAGGCCGAATCCGTCATGCCGGTAGTTGCGTTTTCCTATCCGCCACAGCGGGGCATTATTCTGGAAAACGGCCGAATCCGCCGCAAATACCCGGAATTTCTCACCGCCCGTTCCCAGGATCTGGAAAAAATGTATCATGACTGCGGACAGTTCTACGCCTGCCGTACGGATGCCTTCTTCCGTGACAGCACAACGGACGTGGATGACCTCGTCCCCATGATCATGCCGGAAATGGAAGTACAGGATATCGATACTGAAGAAGACTGGGCCATTGCCGAATTAAAATACCGCAAAATGCAGAACCTGAAGTAAATCCATCAGTGATACACGGAGCGACACCACTGACCTCTGCGACAGGAAGAAAGGAAAACCAATGAATTCTGATACACTGCAGACCCCCTATTTTTACATCCGGGAAACCGGCCTGGATACGGATGCAGCCATCCTGAAGGAAGCCCTCTCCAAAAACTGGGGGCCGAACCATCTCGTGGGCTATTCCGTAAAAACAAATTCCCTCCCCTGGCTGCTTCAATATATGAAGGGGCAGGGCTTTTTTGCAGAAATCGTGTCCGACACGGAATACCGCCTCGTTAAAAAGCTTGGCTTTGACAATGCCCATATGATTTATAACGGGCCGATTAAAGAAAAAGAAATTTTTAACTCCATTCTTCTTGACAGCGGATATATCAACATAGATTCCACTGAAGAACCCATATGGCTGGAGGAATTAAGCGCAGCTTACCCTCAGCGTAATTTTTCTGTTGGCGTACGGGTAAACTGTGATATCGCCGCCCTTTGTCCGGAGGAGGTACTGGTGGAGGAAGAAGGCGGCCGCTTTGGCTACTGTTATGAAAACGGAAGGCTGGAGGAAGTTATTTCCCGCATAAACAGGCTCCCCAATGTCAAAGTCGCCGGTCTGCACCTGCATTCCTCCACCCAGTCCCGCACCGTTTCCGTCTATGCCGCGTTGGCCAGTATGGCCGTAAGGATAGCGGAGGAATATAATCTGGAGCTTTCCTATGTGGATATGGGAGGCGGTTATTTCGGAGGGCGGGAGGACAAGCCGGATTACCGGGATTATTTTTACGCCATCTGTAAGGAGCTGCGCAGAAAATTCGATCCCACGCGTACCACGCTGATCGCTGAACCCGGCGTATCCCTGATCTCCAGGGCTACGACATTCGTCACCTCCGTAAAAGATGTGAAGGAAATCCGTAACCATTCCTTCCTCATCACTGACGGCAGCCGTACAAACCTGAATCCGCTTGTCACCAGACATGTTTATCCCCACCATATGGTTTATGTGGATGAGCCTGAAAAAAGGCCCGTAATAAAAAGCCAGTGGGTCACCGGCTTTACCTGTATGGAGTATGACCGTCTTTTTGAAATCAAGGACGGTCCGGCCATGAAGCCCGGGGATAAGGTGGTATACGACACCGCCGGCGGCTATACCATGTGTTTGAATCCGCTCTTCATCCATTATTTCCCTCCCGTTTATGTGGAACATCGTGACGGCACGCTTTTTAAAGCCCGTGACCAGTGGGATGTGGATGAATTTATGCAGAAAAATTATATCGAAGAAAGGGATTTCCATGAATAAAGAGTTTACTATAGGTTCCCACTCCGTGGGAAATAACGCTCCCGTTTTTATCGTGGCGGAGATGTCCGCCAATCACCTGCAGGATTATGGCCGGGCGGTGGAAATCATCCATGCCGCCAAAGAGGCCGGCGCCGATGCCGTGAAGCTTCAGACCTACAGACCTGAAACCATTACCCTGGACAGCGAGGCATCCTGTTTTCAGATAACACAGGGAACTATCTGGGACGGCACCACCCTTTATAAACTTTACGAAGAGGCTTATACTCCCTGGGACTGGCAGCCGAAGCTGATGGAAGAGGCGAACCGCCTGGGAATGGAATGCTTCTCCTCTCCCTTTGATTTTACGGCTGTTGATTTTATGGAATCCATGAATATGCCCGCCTATAAGCTGGCTTCCTACGAAATCAACGACATTCCCCTGATACGCAAAATCGCCCGCCTGCATAAGCCTGTGATTTTTGCCACGGGCATCGCCCATCTGGAGGATATTGAACGTGCGCTCCGCGTCTGCAGGGAAGAAGGAAACGAAAATGTGGTTCTGATGAAATGTGTTTCTTCCTATCCCACGCCCTATGAAGATATTAACCTGAACATGATACCAACACTGGGCAATATGTTTGACTGCGTTATGGGCCTGTCTGATCACAGCATGGGAACCGCGGTGGCATCCGGCTCCATTGCTCTCGGCATAAAAATGGTGGAAAAGCATCTGACGCTGCGCCGCAGCGACGGCGGCCCCGACGGCGCGTTCTCCATGGAACCGGAAGAATTTGCTGAAATGGTGAAAAATATCCGCATCATGGAAAAAGCCCTGGGCAGCTCTGATTTCCATTTAACGGAAAAACAGGAAATTGAGCATGAAGGCTCCCGTTCCCTTTTTGCTGTTAAGGATATCGCCAAAGGGGAAGCCCTGACTCCGGAAAATGTCCGTTCCATCCGTCCCGGAAACGGCCTGCATACCATGTATTATGAACAGATTCTCGGGCAGCACGCAGCGCGCGATATCAGCAGGGGTACTCCCCTTGCCTGGAATCTGATTGCGGATTAAAGCCGAAACGAAATTTTATAATCCAAATTTCCCTAAAACGCCCTCCGGGCGCATTATGCCAACAGGGTCTTACGCGGAAAACGGAGGCCCTGTCTGATTTTCGGCAGTTATTTTACCGCCAGAAAAATCTGTGGCAAAAAATTGCCTAATCCTCCACAGCTTACGGGGATTTCGGCCCGTTTCCGGACACAAAAAAGCGTGCGGCATTCAACTGGATTTACGCAGTCCTGCCACACGCTGTAATTATTTTATTTTTGTTTTTCCCGTTCTGTTCAAAGGTAATTTTTCACAAAGTTCTCCGAGAACTCTGCGAAATACTCTTCCGCCTGCTTCTTTGACAGAGAGAACCTTTTTTCTATCTTACTGATAATCCTGTCCTTGCCGACTCCCTCCTCCAGATTATCCACCACAAAAATACGGATACCCTCCGTCAAACCGGCTTTTCTGCCGTCTTCCTTACCAGCTTCATATCCATCCTCGTAAAATTCCCCGCTCAGGCTCTTCATAACCTTTTCTTCGTCATATTCCGTTAAAAGTGCATTCATAACCTCAGCCCTCCTCTGGCTTAAAAATTCGGAAAGGATCCCTTCCTCAATACACTGTTCCATTGCCGCCCGGATCGCCGCGGCAGGCTCCATAGTCCTCAGGTTCTCCCTGACGCGTTCAATGAAAACAGCGTATTCCTCCAGCCTCCTGCACCGTCCCATCAATTCCGTATTGTGCCCCGCATTGATATTCAGCATACGGACACGCACTTCCAGACAGGCCATATCCTCTCCCTGCATAAATGCATCCGACAGCTTCAAAACCGATGTATCCGGCATCCTGCTCTCCCCATTGTAAAAAATAACATATACCGGCGTGGGAATCCGCAGCAGCCTTGTGGAATAAATCATTCTGTCGTGTAAAAAACGTTTATACAAATCGGAAAAGTAAAACAGTCCCCGCAGCGGCATATTGGGATTGAAGGTACTCTGATGTTCAAATAACCCCATTCTTCCGTCCAGAAGGAAGGAAATATCGTTCTTCATCCCCATATAAATCACATCATCGAGGGTGGTGATCTCCAGGGCGTCCGGATCAGTATAGCATTTTTGGCATAATGCGTTATACAGCTCCAGCAGGTCACTGCGCTCCGAAAATAACAATCGGAACAGGCGGTCCTTATACTGTTTCTGGGGTTTTGGGGTCAGTACTGCTTCTTTTGTCTGCATGGCAATTGGCTCTCCTTGAATATTGTATTTTTCAAGAAAAAATCGCTTCTGCAAACCAAATCATAATAAATATCAAAAGGGATTTCTATAAGAATATTATAAAAGAAAGTATGGAACATAGCAAGATAAAGTAAATAAATCCACAGAAGATGAAATAAGAAATGTTATGTAGAAGTAATTACAGAAGCGACTGCTTCCTGAAAGTAATTCTATTTTGGCATTTTTCCCTTCCCCTGTCAAT
>NZ_KE992640.1:30508-30875 GCF_000466465.2 Clostridium sp. KLE 1755 | reverse complement strand
TGCCATAGCCTCAGACGGCGGGAAGAACAGCGCCTATACTGATGCGTTTATCCTGTGGGCGGTGGAATGCTGGCATTCCGGCGCAGTAAGAAATATCACCGTTTTTGAGACTGGAGCAGGAACACCCCCGCCCGGCCCGGAAAGAAGGCAGGACGATCCCGGAGGCGGGGAGGGCTGATACGGGGCCGCGGCTTTTATCCTGATCTCTAAAGTCCTCTACTTAAAAACAAAGAGAATTTTTCCGGGACTGCATTTTTCAAAACAATAATCATTTATTGTAAAGTAGTCTTAAAAACTTACATTCACAATGATTCAGTAAAGCATAGGGCGGTTGGCAGACTGCGCGGGAAAAAAGTGATGCGGGGGG
>NZ_KE992640.1:30016-30408 GCF_000466465.2 Clostridium sp. KLE 1755 | reverse complement strand
CGGCCCGGAAAGAAGGCAGGACGATCCCGGGGGCGGGGAGGGCTGATACGGGGCTGCGGCTTTTATCCCGCCATCCCAAAGATTTTTACCTCCCAGGGCTGGTTTTGGAGGGGTAAACGTGGTAATCTGGTAACAGAAATTATGGATGGAGGTCATTTTAATATGAGAGATTATTCGGAATATACGGAGTATATTGTGGAGAGGACGAAGGAGCTGCTGGGGATTGACAGTCCTTCGGGGTATACACGGGAGGTATCTGGATATTTGATGGATTTGTACCGGGGGCTGGGGTATGAGCCGGAGCTGACGGTAAAGGGCGGCGTGGTTGTGAAGATCGCGGACGGTGAATGTAGCGGAGCGGATGGCTGCGGGAAAGCCGATCCGGCGGCGGG
>NZ_KE992640.1:0-29916 GCF_000466465.2 Clostridium sp. KLE 1755 | reverse complement strand
TGTCATCCAGAAGGCGGTGGAGCTGGGGGCTATGGTGGCTGAGGTATCTTCAACGGGAAGGCTGCATCTTACTCCTGTCGGGGGAATGAATGCGAATAATGCGGAGGCTGAAAACTGCCGGGTGATTACGCGCGGCGGAAAGGTTTATACAGGGACGTTTCAGCTGAAAAATGCTTCAATTCATGTGAATGATAATTATAATGAGGTTAAGAGAAGCTATGGGGAGATGGAGGTGCTTCTGGATGAAATCATCCGCAGCAAGGAGGATGTGCTGGCTTTGGGGATCATGCCGGGGGATTTCGTTTGTTTTGAGCCGAGGACAGTGGTGACGGAATCCGGGTTCATTAAGAGCCGTTTTCTGGATGACAAGCTGAGTACGGGAATTCTTCTTGGGTTTGCAAAATATCTGAAGGATGAGGGTATCAGGCCTGCACGGACGATTTATCAGCATATTACAGTGTTTGAAGAGGTGGGTCACGGTGGCTGCGCTTCTATCCCGGCGGATGTGACTGAGGTTCTTTCTGTGGATATGGGCTGCGTGGGCGATGGCCTTGGGTGTGATGAGTGCCAGGTTTCTATCTGTGCGAAGGACAGCAGGGGGCCTTATCATTATGATGTGGTAAGCGGTTTAATCGATGCTGCAAAAAGGGCGGAGGCTGATTTCGCGGTGGATGTATATCCTCATTATGGATCGGATGCGGATGCGGCGCTGACTGCGGGTTATGATGTGCGTCATGGGCTGATCGGGCCTGGTGTCTATGCTTCTCATGGCTATGAGCGCAGCCATAAAAAGGGCGTGGAGAATACGTTTAAGCTGCTGAAGGCTTATCTGGCCTGATAGTCCGGGCTGTGAGGGAGGATTTTTATGGATTACCTGCAAAAGATAATACCTGTTACCGCTTTGTTTCTGATTATTTTGTTTATTCTGATCCTGATTGTGCGCAGGCTGTCCTACAGGCGTACTTCCCATTGTAAGTGTCCGGCCTGCGGGCAGGAATTTAAGCCTTCACTGATGCAGCTGATTTTTTCAGTAGGCGGAAAGGGCGGGCAGATATTGTATTGTCCTAACTGCGGGGAGAAAAATTATCTGGAGAGGATTCCGGATGAGGAGGATTCCAACGGGGATGAGGAGGTTTCCGGCAGGGATGAAGAGGATTCCGACAAGGATGCGGAGGTTTCCGGCAGGGATGAAGGGGATTCCGACAAGGATGCGGAGGTTTCCAGCGGGGATGAAGGGGATTCCGGCAGGAATGAGAAAGAGTAGTTCATGCCCGGCCTGGATACTGAGCGAAGATATGGGCCGTGACACGGCGCTGTACATTAAGAAAGAATGCTGTTCAGCTATGAGCAGCATTCTTTCTTTAACAGTTTTTATAACTGTACTGCGGTTTCTTTCTTACTTAAAAATATTCTGCAGCAGTAAGTTTTATTTTCCCGCATTCATCATTTCGTTGATTTCGTCTATGATTTGCTGGCCGCCGGTAGAATTAAATTCTTCTACATACTCATCGAAGAAATCAATGTCTTCTTCCCCTGTGATGATCTTAATATAGGAGTCCAGCGTGTAGGTTTTCAGATCCGTCAGATACTCATCCGCTGCTTCGGTAGGCGGTACGAGTACGTCGCTGTAGCCGGTGTTCTTGTATTTTTCCGCAAACTTGTTGTCAACAGGATTGGTCTTCATCTGGAACTCAGGGTATTTCAGGTGTGCATAGCAGCACAGCAGCATAAAATACAGGCCGGTAGGTAATCCCATTTGCTCCAATCCACCAGACATGTACGCGGAACCGATCCACACAGATGGGATGTGCATCGGTATGGTTATTGCGCAGGGGCAGCTGCCAGCATTGAAAAATAACCCGCAGCAGTACTTCCATGGCTTCTGTCACAAGGGGAGCCTGTTTTTCCGGATGTTCCTGGGCATCCATGAAATCCGGATAAAGGGCAAAGCACATGCTGACCGATGTTTTAGGCAGGTAAAAGAGGGACTTATGAAAACGGCATATGCCCTTATCTTCCCTCTCTATTTCCATCCGTCCGTATTTTATAATTGCTTTCAGGACGGTTTCCTTACGTTCCCCGCTCTCCCAGGGAATTCCCTTTCTCCAGTGGTGCCTTTCCGTAATGCAGGCAAGCCTGGCAAAGGCCTCCAATATACTTTCCGTGCTACCGGGCAGGTCACTGAAACTTCCGTCTTCTTCCAGGTATCTGCAGTATTCTTCCTCCGGAAGGAGATCCCCTTCCCTGTAGTTTTCTTCATCGTAGTTCCCCTGGGCTGCTTTTGCCAGCAGCTGCCTGAGGATTTTCTTTTTTTCCTCTCGTTCCTTTTCCGTAGTCACCGGAAGCTTATCCATACATTCCGGGCATTTCCCTGCTCCCTCATAATATTCCTTTTTCATGATTCTTTCCGTTAAGTAATTGCGCATATGATTGCCCTCCAGCTTTTCATGTGGACCGGCAGTTACTCCGCCGCTCCCTGCGGTTTTAACATAAACCCTGTAATTTTAATATAGTAAAAGAGGCTGTTTTTTTACAGGGTAAATAATATGCTTTGCCCGTTAAAATGTTGTCCGGTTTTTCCAGCAAAAAAGGATGCCGCCCTGATCGGGCAGCATCCCTGCGCATTTACCTTATTTATTCAGCATTTCTTCCTTATTCAAAGCAGTACAGCATCTCCCAGACAAACTCTTCCTCGTCAAAACGGTACTGGGGAAGGAGCTGGGGCCCACAGGAGTTGGATCCTACGCCGCTCTGCTTATAGTCTGTGCACACCACAACGCAGCCTGCTTTTTCCAGCTCATAGTTGTGCTTCTTCGTGGCAAGCTCTTCTATGGTGTACTCGGATGCGTTGAAGGAAAAGGGCTTTCTGCCCCTGGCGGTGAGATTTCCCACCTTCACGGTAAAGCAGTTGTAGTGGCTGCCGTTTTCCTGGGGACGCACATAGTCACGGTGGAGCTCAGGCACGGTGGTATGGAAAACGTCCATATAGCTTGCCTGATGCTTGTCGCAGTAGCTTTCATGAGGGCCGTATCCGAAGTAGGCCACCTCCTGCTGCTTTTCGGGAATACAGAATTTCAGGCCGAACCTGGGAAGGAACGGGAAGGCGATATCCCTCTTTCCATCCACCGTAACCCTGATTTCCCCGTCGCCGTTTACGGTCCATACGGCATGCAGTCTCAGGAAGGGCTGGATGAACACCGCTGCTATGGAGAAATCACAGGTAATGGTAACAATCCCCTGTCTCAGCTTCGCTTCGCAGCCATATACCTTGACCACGCTTCTGTCATAGCCGGCTTCCTTCCATACATTTACAATGTTTCTGTCATTGTCCGTGGGAGCCCGGTAAACATTCCATTCCACAGGCGCTGTGACAAGGGCTTCCCCGTGGCGCTCCAGTTTAATGAAATTCCCTTCTTTTTTCCCGAATTCGTAGTGAAGGAATTCGTTGCCAAGGCAGAAAGCTTCCGGCGTTTCCGTCAGGGTAAGCGGTTCTCCCTTATTTTCAAAAGCCGGCTCTTTTTCCTTCTCCTCGGAAAGTGCGAACTGGTCAAAGCCCATTTCATGGCCCACCTGGGTCAGCTTATCCTTGGCCTTCTGGTAGTAAGTGAGCTTCAGATAGCAGCGCTCCTCTGTCTTTGCCGGAAGCTTCAGGGTAATGTCCATAAAGCCGTGAGGCTCCGCTTCCAGTTCATCCAGAATGCCTTCTTCCATCAGGACGCCGTTTTTCTTGATTTCATAGCGCAGATAGATATAATCCTTCAGGTTCCTGAAATCCAGCTTGTTGTGCAGGCGGATAATGCCTTTCTTCCTGTCTGTAAGCTCGGCGCGGATAGGGCGGATGGCATTTTTCCACTCGTAAAGCCCTTCATGAGGCCGCCTGTCCGGATATACCAGGCCGTCCATGCAGAAGTTGCCGTCATGGGGGAATTCTCCCGCATCTCCGCCGTAGTGGAACATTTCCTTTCCGTTCTCCGCCCTGCCCTCATAGGTGGCGTGGTCGCACCACTCCCAGACAAAGCCGCCGCAGAAGCCGTCATATTTATATATCTGCTGCATATAGTCTTCGATATCCCCGGGGCCGTTGCCCATGGCGTGGATGAACTCGCACTGAACAAAGGGCTTCTTTTCTCCCGGCTGTGCAAAATATTCGTCAATCATCTGGGTAGAGGCGTACATATGGCTCTCCACATCCAGCATGGATTCATCCTTTTTGTGTCCTGCAGGTTCAAAATGGACGCTTTCATAGTGAAGCAGCCTGGTGGGATCATAATTTTTCACCCAGCGTCCTGCTTCTTCAAAATTGGTTCCGTAGCCCGACTCATTGCCAAGCGACCAGAAAATCACGCTGCTGCAGTTCTTATCCCGGATCACATTGCGCTGCACCCTATCCATAACGGAAGCCTTAAACCGAGGATCTTCGGCAAAATAGCTGAACGTGCCCTCCGTGCTTCCGCCGTACACCGTTGCGCCGCCATGGGATTCCATATCCGCTTCCGCTATCAGATAAAAACCGTATTCGCTGCACAGCTGGGGAAACCAGGGAGCGTTGGGGTAATGGCTGGTACGGATGGCGTTGATATTGGCCTCCTTCATGATACGCAGGTCAAACATGGCGTCCACGCGGGATACCACTGCGCCGGTATAAGGGCTGCTGTCATGGCGGTTGACGCCTTTGAACTTCACCGGGCGTTCATTAATGAGCACCACGCCGTCTTTTATGGAAATGGTACGGATGCCTACCTTCTGAACCAGGATTTCTTCCGGGGTCCTGAGCTTGAGCGTATATTGATAAGGCTCCTCCGCATTCCACAGAACCGGATCCTTCACGGAAAAAGCGGCGCTGCCGTCCTTTGCTTCGCATTCTCCAAGAAGCGTATCCTTATCCCACAGCTCGCAGATTACCTGAGGCTCTCCCACGACACTGTCCAGCTTCACTTCCACCCGGGCCGTATTCCCCGCAAAGTCCACAGGCGTTGTCACCGTGAAGTCCCTTACGTATTCCTTCGGGCGGAAAATCAGGTGCACATCCCGGAATATTCCGGACATACGGAACTTATCCTGATCCTCAAGATAGCTGCCGTCACACCATTTCAGCACAAGGACCGCCAGCTTGTTCATGCCGGTTTTGGTTTTACCGGTGATGTTGAATTCGCTGGGGCTGTGGGAAACCTGGCTGTAGCCCACAAATTTCCCGTTAATCCACACGTAAAAGCAGGAATCCACGCCTTCAAAATAAAGGAACTGTTCCTCCTTCGCCTCACTGCGGCTGATGTCAAAATATTTGATATAAGCGCCACAGGGATTATTGTCGGGAACATAGGGCGGATCAAAAGGGAAGGGATACCGGACGTTGGTATACTGCTTCTGATCGAAGCCCAGCATCTGCCAGCAGGAAGGCACTTCTATCCTGCCGAACTGTTCTTCGTCGAAATCCTTCCTTTGGAACTCCGGTACGGCCTCCACACAGGGAAAGTAACCGAATTTCCAGTCAATGCCGCTTAAATTGCGGGCATTTTCCTTTTCCTGCAGGTCCAGGGGCATGTAGAAGCATCTGTTCTCCTCCGTCCCCACATGCAGTGTTTCAGCGTTCTCATAGAATTTTTCCAGAATCATAAGCTCTCCTCCGAAACCAGGCTTCTGCCGGTCATTGAATGCTTGGCTTTCCTGCGTTCCGTTTCCTCTATTTGGACTTTTCATTGCTACTGTAAATTATAAAGAAAATATGTTACACTTACAATACAAAACGGAAGAAATAGTGAAATAATTGTTACAGTTGAGGCAGGTCTGCGCATTTACTGCGCAAACCGTGAGAAAACGCGGCGGCAACAGGAATGTGAGGTAGTATGTACGATACTCTGGTTACATTGAAAAAAGGAGCTGGCAGGACTTTAAAGGCCGGCGGCATGTGGGTTTATGATAATGAAATAGAAAGCATTGCAGGGGATTTTGAAAACGGCGATATCGTAACCGTACACGATTTCGACGGTTTTTTTCTGGGGATTGGCTTTATTAATACCAGGTCAAAGCTTACGGTAAGGCTTCTTTCCCGGAAAAAGGGAACGGTCATTGATGATGCGTTTCTGGAAAAAAGAGTGCAAAATGCCTGGGATTACCGGAAACAGACGGTGGATACCGGCTGCTGCAGACTGATTTTCGGGGAGGCGGACTGGCTTCCGGGCCTGGTGGTGGACAAGTTTTCGGACTGCCTGGTGGTGGAATCCCTGGCTCTTGGCATCGACCGGCTCAAGCCTGCAATCCTGGACGCGATCTGCCGGGTGCTGAAAAAGGACGGCATTGAAATACGCGGCATTTATGAGCGCAGCGACGCCAAGGTACGGCTTCAGGAGGGAATGGAGCGTTATAAGGGCTTTATCAGCGAACCCTTTGATACGAAGGTGGAAATTGAAGAAAACGGCGTTAAATATATTGTGGATGTGGAGGATGGCCAGAAGACCGGCTTTTTCCTGGATCAGAAATACAACCGGGCCGCTGTCCAGCGTCTCTGTAAAGGGAAAAAGGTTCTGGACTGTTTTACGCATACCGGTTCCTTTGCATTGAACGCAGGAATCGCCGGCGCGGACAGCGTGCTTGGCGTGGACGCCTCTCAGACCGGAGTGCTGCAGGCGGAGGAAAATGCCCGCCTGAACCATCTGGAGGATCGGGTGAAATTCCAGTGTGCGGACGTGTTTGAGCTGCTGCCGCAGCTGGAGGAAAAGGGCGAGAAGTTCGATGTGGTGATTCTGGATCCTCCCGCTTTTACCAAATCCAGAAATTCGATCAAGAATGCGGTAAAAGGATACCGCGAAATTAACCTGCGGGGAATGAAGCTGGTGGAGGACGGAGGTTTTCTTGTGACCTGTTCCTGTTCTCATTTCATGGAACCGGAGCTTTTTGCCAAGACCATCCGGGAGGCGGCTCATGGGGCGCACAAGAGGCTGCGGCAGGTGGAGTTCCGTACCCAGTGCTGTGATCATCCGATTTTGTGGGCGGCGGACGAATCCTATTATCTGAAATTTTATATTTTCCAGGTGTGTGAGGAGCTGTAAAGGCGCTGACGGGGCGGTAAAATATACCGGCTCAATGTGCAGGCGGCGGGCCTGCTGACGGAGGAATTTACTTAAGATGTATCAGACGATTCTGAAGGACTTTGATATACGGATGCTGATGGATTCCGGGCAGGTATTCCGGATCGCCCCGTGCGGGGAGGACTGTTATACGGTGACGGCAGGAGATCATTTCGTATGCCTGCGCTGTGCCGGGCATCAGGATGCGGACTGTGGGAAAGATGAGGCTTTTGTGGAATTTTCCTGCACTGAGGAGGAATTTCTGTCCTTCTGGCATAATTATTTTGATTTGTCCCTGGATTACGGCGCCATAAAGGAAACGGTTGATCCGGAGGATGCATTTTTACAGGCGGCTGTTGCTTATGGAAGCGGTATCCGTATTCTGCGGCAGGATCTCTGGGAAACGATAATCAGCTTTCTGATATCACAGAATAATAATATAACACGGATACGAAGGAGCATTGAAGCGCTCTGCGCTAAATTCGGGGAGAAGCTGGATACGGGCGGGCATTCGCTGTCATTTCCGGAGGACAGGCCTTTTACCGGGGCTTCCTTTTATTCCTTTCCCACGCCTGAGGCCATTGCCGCCGGCGGATTGGATGGGCTGCAGGAGCTGGGGCTGGGTTACCGGGATAAATATATCCTGGCCATGGCAAAACGCTGCAGCGGCGCGCCCGGACAGGAATTCCTGGCTTCCCTGGAGCAGGCGGATTATGATGGGGCGCAGGCAATCCTGATGGGAGAATTCGGCATCGGACGTAAGGTGGCTGACTGTATCTGTCTGTACGGCCTCCACCATATCGGCGCTTTTCCTGTGGATACCCATGTGAAACAGATTCTGGCTTCTTTTTATCCGGACGGATTTCCCTTCCGCCGTTACGAGGGGTTTGCCGGGATAATACAGCAGTATATGTTCTATTACAAGCTTTCCCTCCCCGCTTCCGCCGCCGGTAAGAAAACGGGAAAACCAAAAAATGCAAAGAAGAAGGCCGGATAAAAAGCAGCCTGGAAATACAGAGTCCGCTCATTCCGGACAATCCCTGACATCATAACAGTCCTGACGGGGCTGAACCGTTACCCGATATCAGTCATATGCCCGGCGTGGCGGGCAGATAGGAGCCTAATGGATAACACCGATAACATCATACTTTCCATATTAAAGGAGAACAGCCGGGCAAGCGCCTCCGAAATCAGCAAGCAGGTAAACCTTTCCGTTCCCGCTGTTACGGAACGCATCCGTAAGCTGGAGCTGTCCGGCGTCATCGAAAAATATACTGTCCGCGCCAATCCCTATGCACTGGGGTATAATCTGCTGGCCTTTGTTATTGTTAAGGTGGACTGTTCGGAGAATCTGGAAGCCTTTCAGGATGCCATTGCCGGCCTTCCTCAGGTACTGGAATGCCACCATACCGCAGGGCCGGGTGACTATCTTCTGAAGGTGCTTTTCCGGGATATGCAGGATATGGAGAATTTTCTTTCACGCACGCTGAAGGATATCAGGGGCGTAGCTGATACCAACACAATCATCTGTCTTTCCACCTTGAAGGAGGAAATCACAGTATAGCAGAATATGGCTGAGAAAGGTATTCTATGGGTTTCTGGATTTTTATGCTGGTTATGAATCTGCTGATTCCGGCAACTATGGCCGGGTTCGGAAGGGCTTTTCTGAAAAAAGCCCCAGGAAAGATTAATTATGCCTTCGGCTACAGGACAAGCATGTCTATGAAAAATAAGGATACCTAGGATTATGCGCATAAATTCTGCGGCAGGCTGTGGTATACCGCCGGACTGGTTATGCTGCCTGTGACTTTTATTGCAATGCTCTTCGTATTGGGGAAGGATGAGGATGCCGTGGGAAGCTTTGGGGGAATTATCTGCTTTATTCAGATGATCCCTTTGGTTGGGAGTATTATTCCAACGGAAATTGCGCTGAGGAAGCATTTTGATAAAAACGGGATAAGAAAAGAGGCGGGTGCCGGCGAATATGCCGGCAAGAGCTGAACAGAATTGGTGTTCATTGAAAATTCTTAAAAACAGTAACCGGATATGTGCCCGGGAACATGAAATATACGCTGCGGAGTACGCTTTCAGGCTCCAGGCAGGCTTTTCTTTCATGCTTCCGGGCTTTTCTGTGGGCTTTTCTGCAGCCTTTTCTATAGGCTTCTCTATGGCATTTTTACAGCCTTTTCATGGCGCGGATTCTTTTTTTCGTCTCTTTGTCCACACTGAGGGATTCTGTGATTTTCTGAAGGGACTTATTATAAGTGAAATCATCCAGCCGGCAGCGGCCCAGATAGCTTTCCGTTTTTTCGGGGAACTTAACATAGCACATGGAAACGGCCCAGGCAACCGCCATTTTTACGTAATAGCCCTCATGGCTGATACCGTCGAAAATGGGGAACAGCCTGTCGATATATTCCGGCGTAATATAGTAGTCCAGGAGCATCACTATGGCAAAGCGCACGGTGAACTCCTCACCGGATAGGATGCAGGGCTGCAGGAAGTCCCAGAACTCTGCGGGGTTCTCCCCGGCCGCCTTGAGGGTGATGCAGAAGCTGTCGCATACAGACCAGTTGTTTATTTTGGGAAGGAAGGCGGCGATCTGTTCCAGAATATCGGGAAGCGGCGCTTTGGCATAGCCGATGATGAAGCCCTGAAGCATGATTTCCTCAAAGCTGTCCTGGGTGCACCGGGCGAGGTTTTCCAGCCAGTTTTCTTTTGCCAGCTTCCGGGCTATCTTACGCAGGGCAGGAAGGCGGACGCCGAGTATGTGCTCCGTTCCCGGAAGGAGGGAGGATGAAAAGTCCCTGTAGGCAGGTTCTGCCAGCAGGGACAACTGTTCCTTTATATCTGTGATATCGTTGCTGTGGGCGGTATTATTCTTTTTCCCGGAAGAAGACGGCATATTCTTTTCCCTCGCTGCTGTAGATTTCCGCATTGCGGCGGTTGTTTTCCACTTCCCGGTCCATGACCTGCCTTTTTACGGCGGCCGGGCTTCCCATTGCCATGGAATTATCCGGAATTATGGTGTTCTGGGTTACCAGCGCTCCTGCGCCGATGATACAGTTCTTTCCGATGGATGCGCCGTTTAAGATAATGGCTCCCATGCCGATCAGGGTATTATCTCCGATGCTGCAGCCATGAATTATGGCTCCGTGGCCTATTGTGACACCGGTCCCGATCCGCACCGGATGTCCGGCATCCACATGTATGACGGCATTATCCTGTATGTTACTGCCGCGGCCGATACGGATGCTCTCCGCCTCTGCACGCACAACGGCGTGAAACCATATGCTGCATTCCTCTTCTATCTGTACGTCGCCCAATATTACGGCATCCGGCGCTGTAAATACATTTTCTGCTATTTCCGGGGTTTTCATGGCATAATTTCCTTTGTGGTGGGTGGGTTATTGTTATTATGTAACATAATGTTTTGTTGCCTTTACAGCTACATTATGCCATTCCACGTCAGGAGCGTCAATTGGTATTTCGTGTCTGTTTGTGTTCATTTTGTGACGGGGTTACTATATGCCATGTAACCGTCTTACCGGATATCATATACGCTGCGTACCTGCAAATTTTCCGGTTCTCCTTCCAATACTCTGATGGAACGGCATCCGGGATTCATATCAAAATAGTTATCCTCCAGAAGCAGCGTATCATCCCCATTCTTTATTTCCATGCTTTTGGCAAAGGATGAGGCATAAATCTTTAAAATCCCTTCCTCTGCCATCTCCACACGCAAATGAGGATCCGTAAAGTGGAAATGCTTGGGCGCACAGAACAAAACACTTCCGGCTGAAACGATTTCCCCATCCACTGTCATTTCATAGGATACATATTCTTCATGTATCCTGGCCTCCGGTAACTCTGTCTTTTGGAACCAGCAGCTGGATAATGCCGGTATCACAGCTTTTTCCCGGTATTCTCTAATACATGTGCCATCCGCATGCCGGAGCTGCCATCCAATTTCCGCAGCCTGATCCTGCGTCGTTTCATTAGATGCACAGAGCGTCACAGATTTACGCAATGTAAAGGGCTCCGCATTTACATTGGTATTCTGTGTAAGCGTTCCTTCCTCCTCACAGGAAATAAGAAGAGGAGCGAAAAAACGTTTTGCATAATATTGCACAGCCTTCCATCTGCCTTCATAATCGATCATGGACCAGCTCGCCGTAGGCCAGCAGTCATTCAGCTGCCATATCAGCGTTCCCATACAGCGGCCTCTGTGTCTTCGGAAATGCTCCACTCCATAACGCATGGCCTCCGCCTGCAAAAGCTGGGAGGCATACAGAAGTGTGCCAAAATCCGCCGGATACAGATAGGTCTGTCCCAGATAGTTCATAATTTTTCCGTTTGCCGACTGGTTGCGCTGATGCTTCTCCATTACATAAGAGAATATATTCCTGTCCTCAGGCAGTGTAAAGGTTTCCACTGTTTTCAGGGCAGGGAAAGACTGAAAACCAAACTCCGAAAGATATCGGAAATAAAACTTTCTGAACTCCGTAATAGGTTTGTCACCGTGCCAAACATCCCAGTAATGCACATCGCCCCTGTTTTCATCATTGGGCGCATCAAAACCGCCGCCCGAGGAAGGGCTGGCAGGCCAGTAAAATGTCTGTGGATCGTATTTTTCCAGCACCTTTGGAATGATATATTCGTACATTTTAAAATAATCACTCAGCTGCCCCGGCTTTTTACACCAGCCGGATACATTTTCGGCAAGAAACATCTCCATTTCATTGTTTCCGCACCACAGTCCCAGACAGGCATGGTGACGGATTCTTTTGATATTGTCAATAAACTCCGCCGTAATGCTTTCTTCAAATGCTTTTGTCAAGTCATAAGTACAGCAGGCGAACATAAAATCCTGCCACACCAGCAGACCCAGTTCATCACAGATATCATAAAAAGCATCGTCCGGATAATACCCGCCTCCCCAGACACGGATACAGTTAAAATGAGCGTCCCTCGCCTGTGTCAGAAGACGTCTGGTCCGTTCCGGAGTCACTCTTGGCAAGACATTGTCCTCAGGAATATAATCCGCTCCCATGGCAAAAATACATACGCCGTTTACCTCATGGGCAAAGCTTTCTCCCCATTCATCCTTTTTCCGTGCTACCGTCGCCGTACGCAGCCCGATACGGCGATCCCACACATCAAGAAGCTGCTGCCCCCGGAATAATTCCAGGCGGATTCTGTACAAAGGCTGCTCTCCGTACCCGTTCGGCCACCATAGTTTGGGATTTTCCACAAGAATCTGAGCAGGACTGTTATCGTATGTCTGTGCCGTCCCCTCAGGATCCGTAATGGTTACCCGGTAACAATACTGCTCGGAATCACCATCAGAGGAACCGGGTGAAAAAGGGATCTCCCCAAAGGCGCGTACCGCCTCCGCCTGTATAGACAATGTAACACAATTCTTTTCGTGCTTCTGCGTAATATATACATTATCAATTCTTGCATCCTGGATTCCCAGAAGCTTTACATTCCTGAAAATTCCTGCATCAGGCAGTCTGGGGCCCCAGTCCCACCCGAACATGCAGTGTGCTTTTCTCAGCCGGGAGCAGCCGCGCATGGCATCCGAACAGTCTGAGGAAGCGGGATCCTGTTCATAGGAATCATAAATGTAGTTCACGGGGGAAAAGAGTATAATACGCAGCAGATTGCCTTGTTTTTTCACCGTATCAGTAACATTAAATTCCCAAATACGGTGCATATTATCCGTTTTTCCCAGATGCTTTCCATTCAGGGAAATATCCCCCAGGGTATCAATCCCGTCAAAATGAAGCAGTATTTCATCTGATGCCAGCAGTTCGTCACTCACCTCAAATTCAGTAATGAATTCAAAGTCCTCCTTCAAAAGCTCCAGCGCCTTTTCTTCATTATCCCGGTAAAAAGGATCTTCCATTTTTCCATGGGCAAGATACGTCTGATACACGCTGCCGGGAACTGTAGTCTCCAGAAATTCCCGTTCAGTAAGGCTTTTCATCTTCCAGTTTTTATCCAGTATTTCCTCTGTCATAAGCTTTCTCCGTTTCTTTTTCGTACTGGCCAGCGCCTTTACAGCTACTCTTTTTCTTCCTCCGCAAGCAGATCCATAATAGCCTCCAGTACATTCGCCGTGGCCCAGAGGTTAAAGGAAAACCAGGAGCTGTAGGGGCGGCCATCGCTGTAGCGTTCTGTCACCAGCCCATCGCTGGGGCAAAATCTTTCCGAAGTTATTCCGTATTGCCCATATCCGCTCTTTTCCGGATACAATTCAAGATTCTGCATCATCCAGGCCGTACTGTCATCGGCACGCATTTTGTGATATTCATCTCCTGTTGCCGCCGCCAGATACCGCAGGTCACCGTCGATGATAACTCCCATGGGATGAATGTGAGGATTGGAAATACTTGTTATGGAACCGCCGCATGAATTCCAGCCATCCTTCAGCGGATCATTTTCCGGCCTTGAAGCATACCCGTACCGCCATAAATATTCATAGCAGGCTCCGGCTTCCAGATGCTCCAGATATTTTTTCTCACCAGTTGTTTCATATAACAGACGGGTTCCTCTGACGAATGCAAGATTCCCCTCTTCATCCACAGCCTTCCAGGTATCCATTGGTGTTCCGTAGCAATTCAAATCCAACACATATTTTGAGTAAAATGTTTCCGCTTTTCTGGCAGAATCCAGATACTTTTCTTCACCGGTCAGGCGATATGCATAAACCATACAGGGGAGGAACCAGCAGCCTGCAAATCCATCCCAATCCAGCACCTTTTTCTCATTATGGCTATAGGTGTAGCCATAATTTCCGTCTTCTCTCTGAAGCGCAATTATAGTATCCAGTACCTTTAAGCATACCGACAGCCAATGCTCAGGGTATGCTTCTCCCCTGTTATGTAAAAACTCTGCCGTTTTAAGCATTTCATGAACCGCTTTGCCGTTATTATACGCGCAGTGGCAATCTTCTGCAATATGATACCAAATCCACCAGCCATTAACCAGGGAACCGCTCTCATCCACAGGAGCCACGAGATCATTCAGCAATCCGGATTCTTCATGGAAAGCATCTGCGATCTGGTCAAATAACTCCCAGCCGTTCCTGGCCTTTTTAAAATAATTTTCCGGCAGTCCAAGCAGCTTTTCTCCCATAATAAACGGGCATGCCAGCTCCGCGATTCCCGTCCATCCTATTTCATAAACCGGACGCCATGCCTTTAAATCAGGCTTTTGTGGAGGACAGCAGGACATGTCTGTATAGGCCTGCCATTCGTCATTCCAGTTCAGATCAATGCAGGAGCGTATGATGGCGGCGCCTGCCTCCTGAAGGCTTTTTTTATACTCAGCCCTGCTGTGCAGCTTTGTATACTCCATGCGGACTATGTCATGCATGGCCATCCTTCCCTTTCCTTCCAGTAAATAAATGAGTCCTTCCGCTTTGGCAACAGCAACCCATGGCTTGTTTATTATCCATATCAGCCAATTAAAAGATATTTCAAAAAACCCATTGACATTTTCCTCTATATTTTGTATTATTGAAGGGCTTGATAAAGTCTAGTTCGAAGCGTGGCTCAGTTTGGTAGAGCGCTGCGTTCGGGACGCAGAGGTCGCGTGTTCGAATCACGTCGCTTCGACTACAGAAAACCCTTGAAAACTTATTGTTTTCAAGGGTTTTTGTTATTCATTACCTTTTTAATCATTTTATAAAAATTTCGTTTTATATTTATCGGTTGTAGAACATCCCTGTAAAGGATATAATACTAATATCCCAATAGTTACCGCATTTCGGCCGGCGCGTCATCCTTATTGCCGCCGGTAGCTTTTTTAACCCTGAAACAGCGACATATATTTACACCCGATAATAAATTCCCCAACACCCCACCACCGGGAGGTACCGTCTATGAAAAACATGTCCCAATCCACAGATCCGCAGTTCCCGCCGCATGAAAATACACCACTTATCACTACCGCCCAGCCCGGTTCCGCTTATCTGCTGGAAAGCATCACTGGCGAAGAAATATCGTCCAATCTGAAGCCTTTGGATAAAATCAACGGCTATGATGTGCGGCCCGGCTTTTATGAGGTGAATGGAGCTTCAGCGCTGCCCGGAGGGGTAAACTTTACGCTGGCTTCCCACGGCGCCACCTCCTGTGAGCTTCTTTTATTCCACCGGAAATCCTCAGAGCCATTCGCAAGTATTCCTTTTCCGGAACACTACCGGATCGGCAATGTTTTTTCCATGATCGTCTTTGGACTGAAAATTGATGAGTTTGAGTATGCTTACCGTCTGGACGGCCCCTATCAGCCGGAGAAAGGCCTGATTTACGATAAGACAAAATATATTCTTGACCCTTATGCAAAGGCTGTTACCGGGCAGAGCGAATGGGGCATCCACCTTCCCTGTACGCAGAACTGCCAGTATAAATCCCGTGTCGTGAGAAATAACTTTGACTGGGGAAACAGCAAACAGCCTCTGATTCCCATGAAGGATAATATTATTTACGAGCTGCATGTGAGGGGCTTTACCAGGCATTCCTCCTCCGGAGTGCACAATCCCGGAACCTTTGCAGGTCTTATGGAAAAAATCCCATATCTGAAAGAACTGGGAATCAATGCGGTGGAGCTGATGCCGATTTTTGAATTTGATGAAATGAACGGCTGCAGAGAGGTAAACGGCCGGAAGCTGCTGGATTACTGGGGCTATAACCCGGTATGCTTTTTTGCGCCGAATACCAGCTATACTGCCCAGATCGAATACAATCAGGAAGGGCTGGAGCTGAAAAAACTCATAAAGGCCCTGAATGAAAATGGAATCGAAGTCATTCTTGATGTAGTATTCAACCATACGGCGGAAGGAAATGAATTGGGACCCTACTTTTCATTTAAAGGCCTGGATAATAATATTTATTACATGCTCACACCGGATGGCCATTATTATAACTTCAGCGGCTGCGGCAATACGCTTAACTGCAATCATCCCATTGTCCGGCAGATGATCCTGGACTGTCTGCGGTACTGGGTCATTAATTACCGGGTGGATGGTTTCCGTTTTGATCTGGCGTCTATTCTGGGAAGGAGCGAGGACGCGGCACCAATGAGCAGGCCGCCGCTTCTGGAAAGCCTGGCCTACGATCCCATCCTGGGAAATGTGGATCTGATTGCGGAGGCCTGGGATGCGGGCGGGCTTTATCAGGTTGGCTCCTTCCCATCCTGGAACCGCTGGGCGGAATGGAATGGAAAATACAGGGATGATATCAGAAGCTTTCTGAAGGGGGACGAGGGTTACGCTGCTGCCGCCGCACAGCGCATTATGGGTTCCCCGGACCTATATCCCCCGGATAAGCGGGGTTATAATGCTTCCGTCAACTTTCTGACCTGCCACGATGGATTTACATTGTATGATCTCTATTCCTATAGTACCAAACATAATGAGGCAAATGGCTGGAACAATACGGACGGCGCCGATGATAACCGAAGCTGGAACTGCGGTTATGAAGGCCCGACAAACAATGAAGAAATCATGGATCTGCGTTTCCGCATGATAAAAAATGCCTGCGCCGTTCTTATGTGCAGCCGGGGGACCCCCATGTTCCTTGCCGGTGATGAATTCGGAAACACGCAGTTTGGAAACAACAATTCCTACTGCCAGGATAATGAAATATCCTGGCTGGACTGGTCTTTGCTGGAAAAAAACAAAGAAATTTTTGAATTTTTCCGGTATATGATAGCCTTCCGTCAGCAGCACTCCGTCATCCGGGGAAATACCGCGCCCTGCAGCTGCGGTTTTCCTCCCATGAGCCTGCACTGCATAAAGGCCTGGGACAGCAGCTATGTATGGGATACCAGGTTTTTGGGTGTCATGTTTTCAGGAATCGATTCCACGGGACGGGATGATATCGTTTACCTGGGGATCAATACCTTCTGGAAGCCTCTGCAAATAGAACTGCCTGCGCTGCCTTCTTCAAAATACTGGATTCCCGCTGTCGATACCGGACGTGGAGATATGTCGGTGATTACCGAGGAAGAGATTCTGGATAAAAGTGTGTATGTTATGAATCCCAGATCGGTACTTGTGTGTGTGGTGAGGGACAGGAATTGAGTTAGTTTTTTCAATAAAAATAAAAAGTCAAATGGATAAAATCACGCATCCATTTGACTTTTTATAAATCTATCATAAACGGCCTCTCTCATTCTCCAGTTCCTGCAGAGGTCTGGCTAACTTGCTATAGATTAACTCAATATTATTTGTCACATCCCCGATAGTTGAGATATCATCCTGAGAACTTGCCAGATAATACTTACATCTGTCATTTATTCCATACTTAACCGCATAAACTTCTATAGCATTCAAAAAATATGGGCTATGTGTATTCAAGAGAATGTGTACGCCAAACTCCTTCTGAATTAATACAATAAGTTCAGCAAACAAAAGCTGCCATTCCGGATGCAGGTGAATTTCCGGTTCATCCAGAATAATCGTACCATTATATTCTATAGTGCCGTTCATCAACAGTGTTTTAAGAATAGCAAAGGTTTTAAACCCTGTGGAAAGATTCTTTACATCAAGGACTTTATCGGTGTTCTTTCGCTGATAACCCAGGCCGGAACGCTTATTTTTAACAATATCCCCACTGATAACCGTTGATATTTTTCGATATATATTATCCAATTTATTGCTGGCGATAATTTCATCAATAAGATTTGCATTATTTTCCTTATTGAGCTTTTCTCGTAAATATCCACGATGATCCAAAGAACTGTTGTCAATTCCATAGGTGTACCGAACCTCATCTATTACAAACGGATCATCAATATAAACTGTTTGTGTATGAAGGTCAATTTTTCCGACTACACTTTTAACGGCATTATCTTCAATTGTGACAATAATATTTGTATCTTTAATGGATAGAACGATCTCACCTGTTTTATCCGTAAAAATATTGTTGACCTCTCCGGCAAATTCAGCATCCAGCTTTTTTTCAAGCACAGATTTAAAAATATCAAGGTCCGCAACATTCAACCCATCTTTAATTCTTACGATATATTCATCAATACTGTTATCATCAATGTGCTTTTCAAAATTTTCATCATATTGAAGAATGGTTTTTACAATTAAATCTTTAACAGCCTCGGTATCGTCCTTATATAAATAAATTTGCGCAACAATTTTTTGTGCGATCTCCCCGCTGTCAAATCTGCGGGTATATCGGTTGGTCACATTTCGATACATCATATCGATTAGATTCTCGATATTTTGCACTCGTTCAGACTCAATCTGTTTTTGAATATTATAAAAACTATTGAATACTGCAAAAAGCGCCCGGCCAACAGTACTCTTCCCGGTATTATTTTCACCAGCTATCACTGTAATCCCGTTGATTTCAACTGAAGCTGTCTCTATTTTACCTATATTTTTTAAAGATAGCTTCATTATTTTCCTCCTGCAGCACTGATAAAATGATATCAGTATAAATATAATTCTCCAACATATCTTCAGTCAATCAACATATACAACAACGTCAGCAGCAACCCAAAGCACGCCAGAAACAGCCCAAAGGAAAGACTCCTCCTGATAATCGTCCCGTTCTCCTGCAGATCATCATGTACCATAGCCAGCTTATGCTCATACTTACCATCCATATGCTGCCGGATATACTCCTCCTCCGCCAGCTCCTCTTCCGTGGCATCCGGGTGGTTGAAGTAATCCGTCACACCGTCAAGCACACTTCCCACGATATGGGTAAGCGCTGTTCCCTCCTTTAATTCATGAGGTATTTTACTGTCTCTGTATATAGTCTTTCTCAACAGTACCACTAAAGAGTCCACCAGCCTGTCTGCGATGCGGCAGATACTTCCGAACAACAGGGGAAGGAGCTTTTGCAGCACCGGACGGTAGATCCTGTCCTCCAGATCCAGCCAGGAAGGCCAGCGATCAACGTAAACCGACTGTCCTTCTCTCACACACAGCATCCACTTACGCACCACTGTCAGGTACAGCAGGATCCCGATGATAAGGGAGATGCCCGCGCCCTTCAGGTTTACGAGAGAGAAATAGGCCACCACAGCCTCCGGCTGCTGCGCATTCAGAAATGCGGAGGACATATCCGCCAGTCGGTCGGTAATCAGATGGGGCAGGAGTCCCAGCAGGGGAAGCAGCACGGCGCTGCCTGCCAGGGCGAAGCTGCTGATTCCATTCATATAGCGCCCCATACCCTCGAATTCCTTCTGCCTGTCTTTATCAGCATTCTTCTCCAGAAACAGGCAAATATACAGCTTCAGCATATAAGCCACAGTCAGCCCGCCGCTGATTAAAAAGACCCATTCCACAATCCCCATCCATAAAGGGCCTGTAAAGAAGGAAAGCACACTGCCCGCCGCCGGACTGCCTGCAATTCCTGCACGGGAAAGCTCTGCCACAGCCTGGGCCGCATGGGCGCCGCCCGCCGGCACGCCCGCATTTGCCGATGCCAGCAGGAGCCGGTATTCCACGATGGATTCATGAAGCAGCGTTTTGCTGGTGTAGCCGTTCCACAGCGGCACGCCGCCGATTCCCAGCGCCCCCATGAGAAAGCAGGCATTTAAAAGAGGTTTTTTCCTGCCAAACCCTCTGATTTCATTCAGATTCAGTTTATGAAGGTTCATGAACACTACGCCGGCCGCCATAAACAGAACCAGCTTAATCAGCGAGTGGTTTACCATATGGAGCAGGCTGCCCCGGATTGCCAGGCTTCCTTCTTCCCCCAGCAGTCCCTGCATGCCGATTCCAATCAGGATAAAACCGATTTGGGATACGGAGGAGCAGGCCAGCGTCCGTTTCAGGTTCACGGAAAACAAAGCCAGCAGCGCCCCTGTAAACATGGTCAGGACGCCCAGGAACAGAATGAGCGAACCCCATCTCACATCAAACTGCAGAAGGCTGCAGCTGACCACCAGGACACCGAAAATCCCCGCCTTGGTAAGAATCCCCGAAAGCAGCGCGGAAGCCGGCGCAGGAGCTACCGGATGGGCCTTGGGAAGCCAGATGTGAAGCGGGAATACACCGGCCTTGGCGCCGAAGCCAAACAGCAGACAGGATGCCCCGATAAAAAGGTTCCGGTAGCGGACCGCCCCGCTCTCCCCTGCCAGCGTATGGCTGCGCACCGCCTCCGCCAGCGCCGTGATTTCCAGTGTTCCCAGCTCACGGTAAAGGATAAACAGCCCCATCAGCATTACCAGCCCGCCGATTACCGCCACAGCCAGATAGGTTTCCGCCGCCCGCAGCGCTTCCTTCGTCTCCTCATGCGCCACCCAGGTGTAAGAGGTGAAGGACATAATTTCAAAGAATATAAAAGCCGTATATAAATCCGCGGAAAGGAACACGCCCACCGTCGCCCCCAGGGTCAGCAGGGTAAAAAAACGATACCGGTTCCTGGACGTATAGCTTTCCATATACTCCATGGAAAAAAAGGAAGTCATCATCCACATCAGAGAGGCCACCAGGCAGTACAGCGCCCGGAAGCCGTCCATGCACAGATGCAGCCCCAGGCCGCAGAAGCCTTCCCATTGGAAGTCGAAGGCGATACCCGTTCTGCCGCCTGCAAGAAATATTACGAACAGGGAGGCAAAAATCAGCATTTCCGCAGCGGTTATCAGACCGGTCCATATATCCCTTTTCTTTTTTCCATCGCTGCTCTCTCCCTCACCCTTTTCCCCGCCGCGAAGCAGCAAAGTCACCAGCGCCCCCGCGAAGGGAATGCACAGGATCAGAAGAAGCATATAATCACCAGTCATTGACAGTTCCTCCAATTCTTATATATTGCCGCCTGCAATCTGTGTAAAAAAGTCTACAATCGGCGCGGAATGCAGCCCGAAGTAGATAATGGCTCCTGCGAAAATACACAAAGGCACCAGCATCATCCATCCCGGATCCGCCGTTTCCTCCGGTATACTGCACTCTTTTTCCTTATAGGGGAAGAAAGCCCGGATCACAATGGAAAGCATATAGATGGCCGTCAGAAGCGCGGAAACCAAAAGAGCGCCTATTCCCACATATGCCAATACGTTATCGCTCATCACCGCAGCGGAAGCCAGGTTCCACTTGCTTATAAAGCCGGCCAGCCCGGGCACGCCCATAAGACCCAGGGAAGCTATGGTAAAAATTCCGAATACCACCGGCATCCTCCTGCCGAAGCCGTCAATTTCATGCACATATTGTTTTCCCGTTTTATACATTACCGCCCCCACGCAGAAGAAGGAGCAGATTTTCATTACCGCATGGAATACCATATGGCTTAAAGCCCCCACCAGTCCCATGGGCGTCATAATACAGACCCCGAAAAGGATATAAGAAAGGTTGCTGATGGTGGAATAGGCCAGCCTCCGCTTCAGGTGCGTTTCCTTCAGCGCCCGGCTGCAGCCGTATACGATTGTAAATATAACGATTCCCATCACCACGTTCTGCGCCCAGCTGCCTCTGATAAAGTCAGGGCCGAAGCTGTAAAAGGTCAGCCTGATAATGGCAAACGCCCCCGCCTTCACCACCGCCACCGCATGCAGCAGCGCTGTTACCGGCGTGGGAGCCACGCCTGCCTGGGGGAGCCAGGAATTAAACGGGCTTACCGCCGCCTTCACCCCAAAGCCGCAGAAGGCAATCACATATATCAGCAGAAGAAGTGTCCTCTTATCACCGCTGATTACCGCCGGATCAAGCACGCCTCCGAAGGTAAAATTGATCGTGGTCCCATAGGTCAGCAGGAAAATCAGCCCGATAAAAGCAAAAGCAGCTCCGCCCAGGGAATAATACAGGTATTTCCGGCTGGCAAGAATTGCCTCCCTTGTCAGCGTATGGAGCACCAGGGGCACCGTCACCATGGTCAGAAGCTCATAGAAGAAATACATGGTGAGCATATCCTCTGCAAATGCAATACCCAGCGTAATTCCATAGGTGATTGTATAAAACATGAAAAAGAACCGTTCCCTCTTTTCATGCTTCATATATTCAAAAGAATACAGTGTGGCAAGAGGCCATAAAGCCGCCACCAGTCCTGCAAATACCATGGACAGTCCGTCGATTTCCAGGGAAAGGGAAAGATTGTTCACAAACCGGACGATGGGAAACGGCTCCGACGGCCTGTTAACCAGCAGGCCCGCCACAATCAGAGTGGTCAGCACCACCACCGACTCAATGTATATTTCCATATGGATTCTTTTTTTAAAGGGTATCAGCGGCACTACCGCCCCGCCCAGCACAGGCAGGAGTATGGCCACAAGCATCATTTCTGGTTTCATAGATGAACACCTTTCATAACTGTGAAGGTATTAAACAGCTGATAACAGTCCGGATACCCGGGCTGCGGCAGCAATTTCCACTTTTTTATCTGTTTTGGATACCATATCAGGCCGTAAACAGCTGGCCGGTAATCCCTGCAATATAGGAAAGCAGACCGCCTGGAAACATTCCCAGCACTACGGCCAGTATTGCCAGTATCAGCAGGGGCACAAGCATAACAGAATCCACTTCCTTTTTCTCAAAGCCTGTCTTCTCCTCTTCCTCTCCCGGAAAAAATCCCTTCATGGGAATGGGAAGCAGATAGCCCGCTGTAAGCAGGGCGGACAGCAGAAGCACCACAGGGCCCAGCCAGCTGAATATTCCGGTATCCGAAGCAAGCGCTCCCTCAGCGAGGTACCATTTGCTCACAAACCCGCTGGCCGGCGGAATACCAATCAGCGCCAGGGACAGAAGCGTCATACAGCCGATGGTTACCGGCATTTCTTTTCCGATTCCCTTAAGCTGGGATACCTGACGCTTTCCCGTACGGAAGATAATGGCCCCGGCACAAAGGAACAGGCCGGATTTAATCATTGCATGGAATATGACGTGCAGCAGCGCCCCGGTCATTCCCGCAGGATTGAGCAGCGCCAGGCCGAACAGGATATAGGAAACCTGGCTTACCGTGGAATACGCCAGCCTTTTTTTCAGGCCTTTTTCCATATAAGCCAGCATGGATCCTAAGAAAACCGTAACCAGCGTCAGTGTGAGAAACACCTTCTGCACCCAAGTTCCATGCAGGAACTGTGCGCCGAAGATAAAATAGATGACACGGATAATTCCAAGAACGCCGGACTTCACGATAATGCCGGAAAGAACCGCCGACGCCGGGGCGGGCGCCACGGGATGAGCCGCCGGAAGCCAGCCCTGCATGGGAAACAGCCCCGCCTTTACGCCGAAGCCCAGCAGCATGAGGAAGGCCACCACAAGAAGCAGCGCCTCATGTCCTGTAACCAGGGAAGGATCCAGCACGCCGCCCGGCGTAAAGGTCAGCGTGTTGCCGTAACGGTTGATAAAGTACAGGCCGAACAGTGCCAGATACGCGCCGCACAGCGAATAAAACAGATATTTCAATCCCGCCATAACCGCTTCCCGTGTCCGGGAATGGAATACCAGCGGCAGGGAAAGCAGCGTCATACACTCATAAAACAGATAAAAGGTAATCAGGTTTCCTGAAAAATCCAGCCCCACCAGAATTCCATACACAATAAGGTAAAAGCCGAAATACCTTTTATTACAGTCCTCATGCTCCATATACCGGAATCCATAGATCCCGGCCAGCACCCACACAATGGTTACCACCGATACAAACAGCCTGCCCACTGCATCCGCCTTAAAATAGATGGGAAGCAGGGTCGTCAGCTGAAACAACGTAAAGGATACCTCACCCTGCGCAAGCACGCAGATAACAGCAAGCGCCGTTACAAGCAGGCCCGCGGCCGTAATAAGCACCATTGTTTTTCTCTTTGTAGTTTTCTTCATAAACAGCAGCAAAGTCCCCAGGATAATCGGGAAAAAAATGGGGAAAAGAAGCATGCCTGATTCCTTCATATGAAGCTCCTGTCTGAACAGTCACCTGTTCCTATATCTATGCAAACATATCCAGCCCCATTTTTATCCACTCCACAATGGGCTGGGACAGCATGCCCAGCGCAATGTTCAAAGCGATAAAAAGTACGATGGTCAGCGCATAGGTTTTTTCACTTTTTATTGTAATCACTTCACAGTCGGACCGTCTTTCCGGAACGAAAATACGGATCACGGTCTTCATGAAATAGATTGCATTCAAAATAGTACTGATGCCGAGCACGATCAATGCGGGAAGCATTTTATAAGCATGGCCGATTGAGGCCTGGGCAAACAGCAGCTTGCTCACAAACCCGGAAAACAGCGGCATGCCAACCATGGACAGGGAGCCCACGGTAAAGCCGATGCCCGCAATTTTATGGCGGTAGGCGGCTCCCGTCAGATCCTGGAACTTCCTGCTGCCCTTTGATACATCCGTCAGGCCGATGGCCGAAATAAACAGCAGGGATTTGGTTGCCGCATGGGAAAGGATGTGGAAAATGCTCGCTACCATCCCCAGCTCGGTTCCCAGCCCGAAGCCCATATAAATATAACCTATCTGCGCCACACTGGAAAAAGAAATCATCCGCCGGATGTCATTTTCCTTGATAGCGCTTAAGGAACCGAATATCATTCCCATCAGGCCAAAAACAAACAGCACGTTTATGATTTTATTTCCCGCAATAATATCAAATCCGATTACCCGGTAGAAGATTTTGATCAGCAGGAAAATATACCCCTTGGATACCAGGCTGGACAGCATGGCCGCAGAGGATACCGTGGAATAGCCGTAGGCATCCGGAAGCCAGGAATGGAAGGGAAACAGCGCGCTTTTTATGGCAAGGCCAACACAGATAAGGCCGATGGTTACCACCAGCGGAACCTGATATTCCCCATGGGCCACGATTTCACCCACGCTCTCCTTGATATTGCTCATAAGCAGATGCCCTGTCATATCATAGAGCATGGAAATGCCCACCAGGAGGAGGCCGCTTCCCAAAAGGCTCATTATCATATACCTTACCGCCGCCTCTATCGTCCGTCCGTTCTGCCGGATCATAATCAGCCCGCAGGCGGAAATGGTGTTAATTTCCACGAATACATAGGCGGTGAACAGGTCGTTTGTATATACCAGCGCCAGCAGGGAGCTTAAAAGCAGGTCGGTAAGAATGTAATACAGATTATGCTTGCTGTATTCCACCTCGCCTAACAGCTTCTTCCGGCCGCCCATCATGGAAAGCAGCATGATAACACAGAAAAACAGCGCCATGCCCGCTTCCAGGACGCCCGCCCGGATTTCGTTTCCCCAGGGAGCCGGGAAATGTCCCATCATATAAGTATAGCTGGCGCCTTTTCCCATGAGATACACCAGCAGAACAGCCGACATACAGCCCACGGCGCCGATAACGAAGGTATTCACCCATTTGGCGGCCTTCGCCGGGAGCACCGAGCTCACCGTGCCTGAGAACATGGATAAAAAAATGGAGAAGAAGGGAAAATTCTGTACAAAATCCATTTACAGCCCCTCCTTTTTCAGCCTGGCCGAAATTTCATCCAAATCCAGCGTATGGTACCTGCGGTACAGCCGGATGGTGAGGGAGAGCATCAGCGCCGTAACGGATACGGAAACCACGATTCCCGTGAGCACCAGCCCGCTGGGCACCGGATTGATATAGTTCTCCACCGCCTGGATTCCGTCCACTACGATGGGCGCCTTGCGTCCCATGATAAAGCCTTTTTCCGCAAGGAACAGATAAACGGCGGTATCCATGATGTTAAGGCCGATTATTTTTTTAATCAGGTTCTTCTGAAGAAGAAGATTGGAGAATCCGATGCCGAACAGGATCATGGCAATGGCTTCGCCATAGTTGGATAACAGGTTCCCGCCCATCCTAGAATCCCCCCTTCCGGAATAAGGCATAAAATGCGTACATGGTGCAGGTCACCACCAGGCCGACGCAGATATTCAGGACCAGTATCAGCCCGCTGCTTAAAATAGCCCCCGGCGTCCCCAGCGGAATCCCGCTTTCCAGATGATTGGCTCCCATGTAAAAGGAATAGCTTTTGGCCAGACAGTAACAGGTCAGCGCGCCGAAGCAGATCCACTTATAGGTTTTTTCGGTAAAAAACCGCTCCGTTTTGGCAAAGCCGAAAGCATTCAGGTATAAAATCAGTCCCGCACCGATAATCGCGCCGCCGGAAAAACCGCCGCCGGGGGACAGATGTCCGTTCAGTATGACATAAATACCGAAAATCATGATGAGCGGAACAAGAAAACCCGCTACCTTCTGCAGAATCAGATCATTTTTCGGCTCATAGATCCTGTCGTTGGCTTCGGCCTCCGACTGGGTCATGGAAGTATCGGGACTGTCGCCCTCTTTCTTCTCCTTTTTATCAATACGCAGCAGAATCAGCGCCGTAATCGTTGCAATAAAAAGTACATTGGATTCGCCGAAGGTATCAAAGGCACGGTAATCCAGAATCATTCCCGTAACGATATTCACCGCCCCTGTTTCCTGAAGACCCTTTGTGATATACCGCTCCGAAACCTCGTTGTTGTCAGGATTGGCCGCATTTCCCGTCCTGGGAAGATAGGAAACCGCCACAAGCATAATGGCAATGAGGCAGATACAGAAAACCACCGCCATCACACGGTAGGCCTTATTAAAAAGTAGGAGCTTCTTGTTATGCTCCATATCATATACTTTTTCCTGCAGCTGCTGATGCTCCCTCATCCTTTCCTGGACGCTGGCTTCCTCTTCCACATATTCCTTCTGCGGCTGCATTTCCACCCGTCCCAGCAACGGATCCTCTTCCCCATAAAACCACCGGGAAAAACGGCTGCTATTCTTTTCCGTCATTTTCGTCGTCCTCCCTCCGGATTGCATGGATTTTTTTCAGCGTTACAAAGAAAAGCACGCTGGTGACGCCGGCCCCTACGGCGGCCTCCGTAATTGCCAGATCCGGCGATTCCAGGAGAATCCATATAATCGACATGACCAGGCTGTAGGACATGAATATCAGGATGGAATTAAGCAGGTTCTTGGAAAAGCTCACAGAAACCGCGCAAATCACCAGAAAGCCCATCAACAGATATGTAAATGTCTGCATAGCAATCTCCTTCCTATTTCCTTAAGCTTCTTCCCGCTCTTCCTCTTTCAGGTAATCAAGTTCGCAGTGTTCCGGCAGCGTTTCATCCGTCATGACCTCCAGACGGGAGATCAGATGAGAGGAAACCGGAGACGCAAACCATAAAAAAACGATGACAAGCAGCATTTTCAGGCTGGTAAAATTCAGTCCCGAAAAAATAATCAGCCCCGTGAGCGATATCCCGATTCCCAGGGTATCCCCCAGCGCCGCCGCATGCATCCTGTTGAGTACAAATTCATAACGATAGGAACCGAAAACCTCAAGGGCAAAGGTAAGCAGGCCGATTATCAGGACAATGGTTCCTATAATAAAACGGAGTATTTCAAGATTCATGAGCCGCTTCCTCCTTACCTTCCTCTTTTTCCCGATCCTTCCTTTCGCGGTAAACGCCCATATAAACCTTGGTCAGTACGATTACTGCCAGAAAGCTTATCATGGCGTAAATGATACAGATATCCACCAGATAGCCTTCCTTCATCAGGAGGGCAAGGATAGCTATCATAACCATAACCATGGTTCCCATCATATTCACGGCCACCAGCCGGTCCGCCACACGCGGCCCGCGCACCGCCCTTATCAGGCACAGCAGCAGCATGACTCCCAGAAAGACAAGCGCCGCCGTAAATACTGTTTCATATGCCTGCTCCAAACCGGTCATTGTGCCACCTGCCCTTCTATTTTGTGCAGCAAACGCACAAAGGAACTGTCCGCAAGGCCTTCGCCAAAGCGCCTGTCCAGACAGTGTACCGTATATTCATTATCCTCCAGGGCTACTGTAATCGTCCCCGGCGTAAGCGTGATGGAATTGGCCAGCAGCACCCGGGCCGTCCTTGTCCTTAAATCCGCGCGGAAGCGGACGATTACAGGATGGACCCTGGTATGGGGAGAAACAATAAGCTTGAGAGTTGCCGCATTGGCTTTGATGATTTCCCAGATAAGAACCCCAAGATAAGCGAGGATGTATCCTGATTTCTTCAGTATCATCCAGTCCTTCCCGGGGCTGTAGTCCAGAAATTTGCAGCAGAAGGCATAGACCGCCCCCGCAATGACGATTCCAAACAGGACGATTTCCAATGTGACCTGTCCGTTAAAAAGCACCCACAGCAAAAAAAAGAGTATGTACATAAACCCATTTCCCCTCAACTTTAAACTCATAACCGCCCGGCTGCTCACCGCCGCGGCTTACCTTCCAAATCACGGCATAACGCCATGAGAAAACGGACGCTGGCTGTTAAGCCAACGTCTGCTCCAGTTTGTTTTTCAATTCATTCTTGGATACTGCGCCAACAATTCTTTCCTTCTCCTGCCCGTCCTTGAAAATAAGGAAGGTGGGAATATTCATAACACGGTATTTCTCAGCGATGTCCATATTCTCATCAATATTCAGCTTGCCGACCTTGGCTTTCCCTTCCAGTTCCTCCGCCAGCTGCTCCACCACCGGCGCCATCATCTTACAGGGGCCGCACCAGTCTGCAAAGAAATCCACAAGCACCGGCTTGTCCGATTGCAGCACTTCCTTCTCAAAATCTGCTGATGTAAATTTATATTCCATTTGTCTGCCTCCTTGTCCTATGACTCTTTTGTTATTATAGTCTTGACCGTTTTTATTGTTTCCATACCAGGACAGTCTTACTGGCGGAAAATCCAATGGATTTTCCCATGCCTTTAGCATATTACATATAATTCCGCTTTGCAAGGAGAAAAATTGTTAAAATACACAAAAAGCACTCCTCCTGTGGGGGAATGCTCTTGGGGAAAATACATAAAATGCCTGTGAATCACCAGAAAAAATATGACGGGCATTACCTTCTGATAATATATTTACAAATCGGATTTCCCATGGAGGAAAAGCGTTCTTCATATTCCGTCATCACATTCCCCTGCACAAGCTTCTCATCCCCATGCAGATCGAATGTCACAACATCCGCCCTCCAGCCTGCCGGCTCCAGCTCCTCCAGCGCAAAATCAAAGAGCAGCCTGTTGTCCGTCTTGAACTCAATTGTCCCATCCTTTTTCAGGATTTCATCATACCGCGCCAGAAACTGCCTGGAAGGCAGACGCCGCTTCGCATGCCTGTCCTTCGGCCAGGGATCGGAAAAATTCAGATAAATCCGCTCCACCTCTCCCCTGCCGAATACATTGGTGATTTCTTCCGCGTCCATGCGGATAAACCTGACATTGGGAAGCTCTTCCTCCTCCATCTTCTGTATGGCTCGCAGCAGCACGCTGGAATATTTCTCAATTCCCACATAATTCACCTCCGGGTGCAGCTTTGCCATATCCATGAGGAACCTGCCCTTGCCCATTCCTATTTCAATATGAAGCGGCGCATCATTTCCGAACACCCCGGCCCATTTTCCCTTGTTCTCCTCCGGGTTATGTATCACAAAACGGCTCTCTGCGATTACCTCCCTGGAACCTGGTACGTTTTTCAGTCTCATTACTTTCCTCCTTATTTATGAACCCGCGTAACCGTTCAGTACCTCCCCAGCTACAAAACCACAATATGCGGGATTTGTAACTGTTCAGTACCCCTCACAGTTACTGCTAAAATCCATCCTAAATCGCCTTTGGCGATGGATTTTAGCACTCTTGAATCACTTTCTTACGGTCAACGCAGTAAATGCGCTGACCTGCTGAACAGTTACCGGGATTTTACCCTATTTTTTTGCTTACAATTTTCTCTTTTCTATTTTACACTAACTTCCCCTGATTGAAAAGAAGCTGTCTCATAATCATGAATTCGGGAGACGCTGCAGTTCCCACCCCATATGTGCTTCAGCCGCCGTGGTCCTGCCTCCCGGCCCTTTCGTCTGCCGACCTGTCCGGATGTTGTTT
>NZ_KE992639.1:39954-40600 GCF_000466465.2 Clostridium sp. KLE 1755 | reverse complement strand
GTGTTTGGGGATCCAGCCTCAAAAACGGGGTGTTTCTAATTGTTCCGAAACAACAGGATTCTGTCAACGCGGCTGGAACTCCTCACACAGCGGCCTTTGGCCGGCTGCGTTCGTTAGACAAGCCGCTACGGGCGACAGAATTCTGTTGTTTCGGAGCAATAAGAAACATCACCGTTTTTTCCAATGGTTCCCCAAACACCCCACCTCCCCCCACGGTCCCGGAAACAGGGCCAGGCAACGCCCCCAATCCCCTCCCGCCCAGAAAACCCGCCCTCAACCCCGAAACAGTAACTCGTATAGACTAGACTACACATAAGATAAAGTTAAAAGAAAAACAAAAAAGGGAAGGAAACGGAAACACTATATTTAAAATATACCCAAAATATGTAACTACATCCATCTCCCTTAATTAACTGAAATTCCTTCAATTTCGCTGTCCTTGTCCTTCATACCACCTGCCGAGGGGTGCCGCTGTCTGTTTTTGCTTCCGGGCCCGGCATACGCTCCGGGGTGGCTGTGGGATGTGGGGGGGATTTTTCTGCTCCATTGGAAAAAACGGAGATGTTTCTTATTGCTCCAAAATGGCAGAACCCTGTCGCCCTTAGCGGCTTGTCTGACGAACGCAGCCGGCCAAAGGCCGCTGTGT
>NZ_KE992639.1:28450-39854 GCF_000466465.2 Clostridium sp. KLE 1755 | reverse complement strand
GCCGGCCAAAGGCCGCTGTGTGAGGAGTTCAGCCGCGTTGACAGGATTCTGCCGTTTTGGAACAATTAGAAACACCCCGTTTTTGAGACTGGAGCAGAAAAATCCCCCCACATCCCACAGCCGCCCCGGAGCGTATGCCGGGCCCGGAAGCAAAAACAGACAGCGGCACCCCCACCCCATCAAAAACCGGCGTTGAAGTAGGCGTCGAAGATTCTTTTGGCTATGGGGACGGCGTAGTCGCTGCCGGATCCGATGCCTTCTATGATGACGGTAACGGCGATTTCCGGGTGGTCGGCGGGGGCGAAGCCGGTGAACCAGGCGTGGGAATCGGCTTTGTTCTGGTTGAATTCAGCGGAACCGGTTTTGCCTGCGGCTGTGTAAGTAAGGCCTGAGAGGCGGGAGGCGGTGCCCTCTTCCACCACGTCGATCATCAGTCCGCGCAGTGCGGCGGCTTCTTCAGAAGTCATGAGGCGGCGGTACTGCTGAGCCTGGAATTGTTTGATGATTTTGCCGTCCGCGCTTTCAATGCGTTCCATTTCGTAAGGGCGCATCAGAAGTCCGTCGTTGGCTATGGCGGAGGTTATCATACATAAATGCAGAGGGGTGATCTGGGTCTTGCCCTGGCCTATGACGGTCTGTATGAGATCCTCGTCACCGCTGTCGGCGGTTAGCTGGATGTGGCTTTTGGAGTAGGGAATGTCAATGGGAAGCTCCTGGTTAAAGAGGAGATCCCGCATGGTGGAAACAAAGCTTTGTTTATCCAGCGTCATGCCGATGTTGGCGAAGGAGGCATTGCAGGACTTGGCAAAGGAGCGTTCAAAGGAAACCTGGCCGTGTTTGCTTCCGTGGAAGCAGCGGATGGTGTTCTCTCCATGGGTATAGCTGCCGTTGCACTGGTAGGTGTAATTGGGCCAGGTATTCGGATTCTCACGGATGTATTCCAGCGAGGTCACGATTTTAAAGGTGGAGCCTGGCGGATATACGCCCTGGGAGGCTCTGTTCAGCAGGCTGGAATTTTCGGTGTCCGCTGTGACTTCGTCCCAGATTCTGGCAATTTCATTGGGATTAAAATCCGGTTTGGAAACCATGGCAAGTATTTTCCCGGTATCGGGTTCCATGACCACAATTGCGCCCTCATATATGCCCATCGCTTTATAGGCAACCTCCTGAAGCCCGGTGTCCAGGGTAGTATAGAGGTTGTTTCCCGGATTCTTTTTGCCGGAGGCGGAGTTGCCGGCCTGCTGGGCTACAGTGGCCGAGGTGTTGATCAGGTAGTAGTTGGCCAGGCTTTCCAGCCCGGTTTTTCCTTTGTCGGAATAGCCTACGATATGGGCAAACATGTTGTCATAGGGATAATTGCGGACTTCTTTTCCCGATTCATCCCTGATTGTCTGTGCAAGGATTTCCCCGTCCGCAGAATAAATGGTGCCGCGGGTGTTTTTCGTTGCAAGGACAGCCTGCCGGCTGTTGTAGCTGTTATTGAACAGGGCTTCGGAATTGGAGGTGACATAGGTGCACAGATAGATAATAAGGCCCGCAAAAAGGCAGCAGAAAAAAGCTGCTGTGCCGATCAGGTTTCTATTTGCCCTTCGGATATCGTATATTTTTTCTTCCGTTCCAGGGCGCTTCCTCTTCATCGTCCCAGTAGATTTCTTTTTCCGGGCCGTTGCGGTAGTCTTCTTCAAAGTCGTCTTCTTCATACTCATCTTCATTCCAGCCTTCTTCTTCATAATCCCCGTCTTCCATATATTCGTCATCCACTGCATCATTTTCCATATCGCTGTAATCCTGATAGTCTTCTTCTATATAGTCTTCCTCATACGGCTCTTCCCCGACGCCGCTCCCATCATACGCCTTTCTGCGTCTGCGGTCTTCTTGTTCCCATTCGTCCTGTTCCCTGAGCCAGATTCCCTGCATGATGGAAAAAAGGATCAGGGTGGTCATGACGCTGCTTCCTCCATAGCTGACCAAAGGAAGAGTCACGCCGGTCAGCGGGATGAATTTGGTGCCGCCCCCGATGGTGAGGAAAATCTGAAAAATATACATTACGCCGAAGCCCGAAGCAATCAGGCGGAAAAAGGGATCTGAGGAATAAAGGGCAATTTTTAGAATCATAAAAAAACAGGAAATACATATGAAAATCAGGCAGATGGAAAAAATGATTCCCAGTTCTTCCGTCACCGCGGCAAAAATAAAGTCGGTCTCCACATAAGGGATGTCCTTCGGCGTACCCTGGCCGATTCCGAGGCCGAACCAGCTTCCCCGGGACATGGCAAAGAGCGACTGGGTGATCTGGTAGCCCTGGTTGTCAATTACGCTCCAGGGATCCTTCCAGGCCTGTACTCTGACCTGCACGTGCCTGAATATCAGGAAAGCCAGATAGGAAGCCACACCTCCGGCGCCGGCCCCGGCCAGCAGATATCGGTATTTTCCGGTGGCAAAGAAAACCAGGAATACATAGGCGGCGAAAAAAATCAGGGCGCTGCCCAGATCCCTGGAGGCCACAAGGATCAGAATGTGAGCCGCGGCAACCGCGCCGCTGAGGGCCACATTTTTAAAGGAGGAATCCTCCCAGAGTATGGCGGCCATGCAGAACAGGAACAGGATTTTCACAAATTCCGAGGGCTGGAAGGTGATTCCTCCCAGGGAAAAGAACAGCTTGGAGCCATGCGTCACCTGCCCTAATATGAGCACAGCGCCGATGGCAATAATACCTGCCCCGGCATAGGCCCAGGTCAGTTTTTTCCAGAAGCGGCATCTGCGGATAAACAGTGGGACCGCCAGGGCGACGGCCAGGGAAACGGCCGAGATAAGCAGCTGTTTTCCGGCTTTGTGCAGATCCAGTCGGGTCAATATCACAAAACCGGTCCCCAGCAGCAGACACATATGATTCACCAGCAGCCGGTTGATTCCCGGATAAATCATGGAAAACATCATCATGGCAGTAAAAATGGCTATCTGGGATATGGCATAAAAGAACAGATAATCCACATCGCCTTTTTCCACGCATATGGTCAGAAATGCGGCAAACTGAATGACAAATATGAAGGCACTCTGCAGGTTGTCATATTTTTTCCGGCCTGTTTCCGTGCAGAATACCCGAAAAAAAGAAAGCACTGTATAAAGTATCATGAACAGAGTGATTATGTATTTGGAGTAAACAATGATGTATTGTTCCATGCCCTGTTATTCGGCTCCTTTTTTAAAGTGTCCGGTGGTAAATTTCCAGTTCACCTGCCTGTTGATAAGCTCTGCCGCCTCCGCACTGCGGGTGATGCAAAGGCGGTGAAAAATTGACATGCGCTCCGCCGTCTGTGCTCCGCTTTCCTCCAGGAAATCCAGGCGGACCGCTTCGGCGCCGCTTTCCGCGATTTCTCCCAGATATGCATGAAGGGAAAGGGAAACGGAATTGTAAATGATATTGTAGCAGTAAGCACAGTCTGTTTCCACGGGGAACTCCGCCTGGTATCTGTCAAGCAGACGGTATTCCTGCATATCCGCCTGTTTTAAGGCTTTGTCTGAATGCAGAACTTCACATGATGTCCCGGCCGTTGTTTTTCCCCGGCGGCTTTCCGTCTCCTTCAGACAGCTTCCCGCGGTTTTACGGATACAATTTGCCGTTACCATCATGGGAATCCTGCCGTAAACGAGAATCTCCTGCCCTTTCTTTGGCAGCGCATAAATACCTTTGCGGTTCAGCTCCAGCGGCGCGCAGTAGGTATCCATTTTATCCGCCCAGAAGCCATAGGTTTCACGGTTCCACAGATACAGCCTGTGATCCAGGGCAACACCACCCTTCCAGTCCTTTTCGTACAGCCACTGCCGTCCGGATAAAGATGCCGCCTGCACGCCGTCAAATAATCCGGTACCCAGGGCGGCAGACAGGCGTTCCAGCCTGGCTTCATCCTGTTTACGGAGAATAACGGGGAGGGAAAGATACAGTTCTGCTCCCGGAAATTCATTTTTCATGTCTTTTAAAGCAGCTTCCCAGTCTCCCCGGAGGAAGGTATGGGGAAGGTACAGCCTGTCCGCCCCTTCCTTCAGACAGCTGTATGCCTGGGATATGGTTTTTACAGATGCATGCACGGAAAGCGGACCGTAGGGAACCCCGCTCCCTTTTTGTGTATTTTCCGAAACCGCGGCCGCACAGGATGGTATCCCCTTTGCTGTGGCAGGTGCGTCCGTCCGGCACTTATTTGCTGTTCTTACCGGGCCGTTTCCCTGTGCTGTTTTCTGTTTCAGAAGATCCAGCACCTGACGTCTTGCTTCATTCAGTGCTTTGACAGGCAAAAATGCGTTGTCCGCCATATCCAGCCGGATATCCTCTGCCCGGAAGCCGCTTCCGCCGGTTCTGCGCAGCTGCTTTTCCACGTCCTCACGGCTTAGCGGCCGTTTGGAGGCAGTCTGTACCTCCTGTCCTTCCACGGAAACTGCCGCAGGAATATCTTTCCCGGCCAGCGCCGCCTTCAGACGCAGGGGCCGGCCAGGGTGAAGGCTGGCCTCCATTATTACGGGAACAGTAAGCTCCGGTTCCAGAATGCCGGAACGGATATTTTGCAGAACCGCTTCATCACAGCCCGCATAGCCGGGCTGATCCAGTGTTATCATTTCCCTGCCGTTATGTCTGTGATAATAACCGCCGCTGATTTCACTGCGGATATAGAGGGAAGATAATATATGCATATCGGCTGCAGATACTTTTCCCGCTCCATCCGGACTGTCCAGGCAGGCGTCAATTCTGCGGCGGTAGACACTGGTTACGCCTGCCACATATTCCGGTTTTTTCATACGGCCTTCGATTTTAAAGGAATCAATGCCTGCTTTTATCAGCTCAGGGATAAATTCTATCGTACACATATCCTTCAGGCTCAGCGGATAGCATTCCTGTCCGTTCTGTCCGGGCAGGATCCGGTAGGGCTGCCGGCAGGGCTGGGCGCACCGGCCGCGGTTCCCGCTTCTGCCGCCCAGAAGGCTGCTGAAAAGGCACTGGCCGGAATAGCAATAGCACATAGCTCCATGGATAAAGGCTTCCACCTCCATTCCGCTTTCCCGGCACAGCGCTTCTATTTCCCCAAGGGTCAGCTCTCTTGCCGGAACGACACGGCAGACGCCCAGCTGCTTCAGGAATTCGGCGCCCCGCACATCCGTAACGGTCATCTGCGTGCTGGCATGAAGCTCCAATCCTGGAAACAGGGTACCCAACAGTGACAGCGCCCCGATATCCTGCACGATTACGCCATCCAGCCCCGCTTCATAAAATGAGCCGATAAAATCCTCCAGCTCCCCTATTTCATTTTGCTTAAGCAGCGTATTTACGGTAAGATAGAGCCTTTTCCCATAAAAATGCGCCTCCTTCAGGGCATCCACTACCTCTGTGTCACTGAAGTTTCCGGCATAAGCCCTGGCCCCGAACCTCTGTCCTCCTATATATACGGCATCCGCGCCGGCCTTCAGCGCCGCCTGAAAACAGGTATAGTCCCCGGCAGGCGCAAGTAATTCCGGTTTTTTCATAATATCCATTCCTTCTTTCGCTTTGCTTTACCGGCATCTGCAAAGTTGACAAACGCAGCCTGCCGGGTTAACAGGATAGAAAAAGGCTGTCCTGCTAAAGACAGCCTTTGTATATACCATTTATGAAGCTTAATTCCTCTGATGGGAATCACTGCTTCCTTTTTTCCTATTATCTGCCAGCTCCGTTTCCAGGCGTATGATTTTCTTGGAGCTTTCATTCAGATCACGCTGCAGGCCTTTCATGGATTTCTCCGTGTTTTCCAGCTTGATCTGGGAAGCGATCAGTTCATGCTTCAAATCATAAAGTTCCTTTTCCTTAGCCTGGATATCTTCCTCAAGCAATGCTATCTGCTTCCTGGCCTTGAAATAATCATCCGCAATGTTCAGCTGAAGCAGAACGCTCTGCCTTTCAATCGGCTGTTTCCGGAAGCTGTCCAGCTTGCCGTATTCCGTCATTTTATTATTGATGTAGGAAGCGACCTTCTGCAGGTATTCCTCACTCTCGTAACCGCTCAGAGTAAAGACCTTCCCGCCTATGATTACTTCCGTATCTGTCTTAACGGCCATAGATTAGCTCCTTTATACAATACCCGATATTTATATAAAATCTATTATAGATCAAACTACTGCGGAATTTCAAGTCCCAAATGCTGATAAGCCAGTCCGGTCACCACTCTTCCTCTGGGTGTACGGTTGATAAAGCCGTTTTTCAGCAGATACGGCTCGTAGACTTCTTCGATGGTGCCTGCATCTTCCCCGATGGCCGCTGCCAGCGTATCCAGCCCCACCGGGCCGCCGCTGAATTTATAAATCATGGTGTCCAGCATGTTCCGATCCACATGATCCAGCCCCATTTTATCCACATCCAATAGATCCAGCGCCTGATTTGCCACCTCCTGTGTAATTACGCCGTTAAAGCGTACCTGGGCGAAATCACGGACTCTTTTAAGCAGACGGTTGGCAAGGCGCGGCGTTCCACGGCTTCTTCTTGCCAGCTCCCTGGCGCCGCCCTCATCGATTTCCACATCCAGTATCCTGGCGGAATGACGGATGATGGATTTGAGTTCCTCCACCGTGTAGAATTCCAGCCTGTGGATGACCCCGAAGCGGTCACGCAGGGGCGCTGTCAGCAGGCCGGCCCTTGTCGTTGCCCCCACCAGGGTAAAATGCGGCAGATCAAGGCGGATGGAACGGGCGGAGGCGCCTTTTCCAATCATAATGTCAATGGCATAATCCTCCATGGCGGGATAAAGAACTTCCTCCACCTGCCGGTTCAGGCGGTGTATTTCATCCACAAACAGCAGGTCGCCCTCCTGAAGATTGTTCAGGATTGCAGCCATTTCCCCGGGCTTTTCAATTGCCGGGCCGCTGGTTACCTTCATATTGACACCCATTTCATTGGCGATAATGCCTGCCAGCGTGGTTTTGCCCAGGCCGGGCGGCCCGTAAAGCAGAACATGATCCAGCGCGTCTCCGCGTTGTCTGGCCGCCTCAATGTAAACCTTCAGGTTTTCCTTGGCCTTTTCCTGGCCGATATAATCATCCAGGGTCTGGGGACGCAGCGTCCCTTCGATCCGGATGTCCTCTTCCGTAATGTTTGTTTCAATGACTCTCGGCATGTAATCCTCCATGCAGCTGTAAGCCGCTGTGCAGCCGCAGCGCGGCCCTTAAATAATATGTTTTAATGCTGCCTTCAGCAGAGCTTCCACATCCATGGCTTCCGCATTTTCCACCTGTTTTACGGCGCGCAACGCTTCTGTGGCGGAATAACCCAAAGCGGTCAGCGCTTCCACCGCTTCGTTCCGGGTATCCGTAAGTCCGGAGAAATTCTCCGCATAAGCGGCGCTCTCCCTGGAAACGAAGGTGTCCTCCAGGGATACCTTATCCTTCAGATCGAGGATGACCCGCTGTGCCGTCTTGGCTCCGATACCGGGCGCCTTCGCAATTGTTTTGGCATCCTGGGACAGAACCGCCATGCGGATATCATCCGCGCTGAGCACGGAGAGTACGGCAAGTCCCCCCTTGGGGCCGATGCCGTTGACGGTGATGAGGAGACGGAACATGTCCAGGTCATCCCTTGTAAGAAATCCGTACAGCTGAAAGGAATCCTCCCTGACGCAGGTATAGGTATGTATTTTTATCTCTTCCCCGATTCCCGGAAGGCTGGAATGGAGGCTGGAGGGAATTTTTATATTAAAACCGATATGGTTGACCTCCAGGACCAGGTTATCTTCTGAAATATCGGCGATTTTGCCTACTAAATATGCAAACATGCAAACTCCTGTCCGCGCCGGAAGGCGCTTTTTCATTCATTATCCGTTCGGTTCCTTCACAGCTGCAGGCAGTCTTTATAAATCACTTCTCCAGGCCGGCAGGCGCTTCATCACCTGTCCCGCCGTCAGTCCGAGGCACAGGCCGGTAATACAGCCTGAAACGAGCAGAAACGGCAGATAATATATGGTCTGGTACGTCTGCACCACAAGCATGGCCACCACGAGCTGGGCACAGTTATGGGCTGTCCCTCCCGCCACACTCACTCCGGTTATGGAAAAACAGGGAAGCCTTTTGATCGCCAACATGACAAGGAAACTCACCAGGGCGCCTGAAAGGCTGTAAAGAACGGCAGATAGATTTCCAAATAAAAAGCCGCCAAGGAATACCCTCGCAACATTTACTGTCAACGCTTCTTTGTTCCCAAAACGGTACATGGTAATCAGCACCGCCAGATTCGGAAGCCCCAGCTTCATTCCGGGGACGCCGAAGGGAAGCGGGATCAAAGCTTCCACATAACCCAGGATCAGCGCGAAGGCAAGCAGCATACTGAGCAAAGCTGTTTTTTTCATGTCTGCCCCCATCTGCGCGCAGGGCGCGCATGTGATTAAAGCCGCATGCAATTCAGGGAGGCCGGAACCTGTTTACGCCGGCCTGCCCCTTTAGTCCAACATGGCATCCGGCGCGGAAGAATCCGTTTCCGCACGGCCTTCTATCGTTATGACCAGCTTATGAGGCAGGCAGATGATGCTTTCCCCGCTGCGGCTGATTGCCCCCTGCCTGACACAGAGCCTGTCCGGACAGTCAGCGTCCTCCAGACGGACACTGCCCCCTTCTATTACCAACAGATTCTCATTGCCGGAAGCATCCTTCAGCAAAAGCCTGGTATCCTCCGAAAGCGGAAGGCGCTCCTCCACTACTCCGTCACGGCTGACCACTACCCAGCCGTCTCCCGGCCCTGCAGTAAAATGCCTGACCAGCAGAACCCCTGCAAGAACCAGTATAGCCGCTGTCAGCAGAAAATCTGCCTTCGTCATTATAGCATGTTCGAACATATGTTTCAAGAAGCATCTTCTCCTTTATGAACGCAGTAATTGTGCAAAGTTACTGTTCAAACAGGCCAGCGCATTCAGCTGCGCAGGCCAGCGCTTTGCGCTGACCGTAAGAAAGTGATTCAGGATTGCCAAAATCCATCGCAAAAGGCGATTCAGGATGGGTTTTGGCAATCACTGTGAAGCAATTGAACAATTGCAGCACAGTTTTCCCGAAGCAGTCTCGTGCCCTCCGACTCACCGAAGGTGGAGGCGCTGACGGAAGCCGCCTTTTCATAAAAGGCAAGGGCTGTTTCATAATCCTCACGGCGGAAGGCGGCCTCACCCAGTCCGGAAAGCGCCGCGGAGTAATGGGCACAGTGCAGCTCTTCCCCGTCTTCTGCCGCGCCGGGCAAATTTCCGGAAGCCTCGTAAAGAGACAATGCCAGCTTCAGCAGTTCTTCCCCTTCTTCGTATTTTTCCTGTTTAAAACGCAGCAGAGCGGCGCTTGTCAACAGATCGGCCCGCTGTTCCTTCTCTTCCGGCTTATTCTCCAGTATGGAGGCCGCCTTTTCCAGCAGCATCGCCGCCTCTTCAAATTCATTGCGGCTTTCCAGAAGCATGCTCATATTCTGATAAAGACGTATAAACCTTATATCCCCGCCGGACAGAGCCTGCTCATATATTTTCAGGGCGCGCACATCATAACGGTAAGCCTCCTCGTCCCGTCCGGCCGCCTGGCAGACAGCAGCCACATTGATCATGACCGTGGCAAAATGCTCCGTTTCCTCCAGCTGCAGTTCTTCCATTAAAAGAAGAATATCCTCAGACAGGTTCAGCGCCTTCTCAAACTGGCCGGTTTCCCTGTAAAAATCCAGAAGTTCATTTCCAATGGTAATATATATCCCGTAATTCTTCAATTCTGAGGCGTTTTCCATGCAGCCGGTAAGAAAAGGCTCCACCTTATCCCATTCACGCCGTTCAATCAGTCCGTTCAGCTGCGCAAATATTCCGTCAATCGTCATCATTTATTCTTCTTCCTCCGTAATCAGTGTCCATCCCAGGCCGGCATCGTAGGCCATGCAATTCCAGATAATTTCTCCGTCCTCATCCAGAAGCGGCGAGTCGTCCGCTCCGTCCACCGGAACCTCATACAGAAGATCAATACACCGATCCCTCTCCACATCAACGGCCCTGGCATAAAACAGATATTCCACGCTGGGTTTGTTTCCCAGATTCAGTGGCAGGAACCATTCCTTATCCTCAGGAGAGGGGAAAGCAAACGCTGCCAAGGGGCCGTCCTCCGTCTGCTCTTCGGATCCAGCCTTTTCTTCCTCCGGCCCCCGCCCCTCTTCCAGCTCTGCTTTGAGGGATGCTTCGATGGCCTCTTCCGGAATCACCTCCGGCCGGCGGAAAAGCTCCTCCCGCAGCTCCTGGCAGAATTCATTATCGGCAAGGATCACCAGATTCTCCCACTTGCTTTTAAATTCCTGAAGCTCGGTATTGTGTGCTTCCAGCTCCGCCTTCTCCTTTGTCAGACTGCTGACACTGGCCCTGGCGGATACCAGCCTGCCTGCAATTTCCTTTTTCTCACTTCGTTCCGTATAAATGACGAAAGCCTCCACCAGCATCGCTCCCAGCAGTACCGCAACCGTAATATATGTGATAACCTTGGCAAAAACATCTTCTTTAAAATTCATTCAGGCAATCAGTCCTTCCTTTTCAAAAAACAATATTTCCTTCCTATTTTACACCATCTTGTCATAAAAGTCATTGAAAAAATTGCGGTAGCTGTAAAGGACAGAACGGTGACAAATGCGTGCATTGACAGAATCGCCGGAAAAAGCTATAATTACTGTGTTTTGAAATTCAAAGCTTTTGAAAATCAAAGGTAACTGTATCGTTAAAAACAGCTGCCAGAAAGATAACAGGAGGGGTTTACCCATGCAGAAGTATGAAATTACCACTGATTCCAATTCCGATTTACCTGTTTCCTACGCGGAAAAGTTTCAGACCGTCATCATCCCGCAGTATTATGCCTTTGGGGAAGAGGTATACGGCGATGAAAAACATATGCCTCCGGCAGAATTTTATGAACGCATGAAAAAAGGAGAGCTGCCCTCTTCCATGGCCAATAATCCGGCGGTGATCCGGGAAAAATTCGAACGTATTTTGAAAGACGGCAATGACATCCTGCATATTGCCTTTTCCTCCGCATTGAGCGGCAGCTACAACAATGTTTATGTAACCGCCCAGGAGCTGTGTGAAGAATATCCTGACCGCAAAATTGTGGTTCTGGATTCCCTGAATGTTTCCCTGGCGGAAACCATTCTTGTGATTAAGGCAAATCAGCTGCGGAAGGAAGGAAAGACTCTGGAGGGAAACGCGGCTTATCTGGAGGAATATAAGAAGCATCTGCATGTGCAGTTTACCGTGGATGATCTGTTTCATTTAAAAAGAGGCGGCAGAATCTCCGGTGCCGTTGCCGCAGTGGGAACCGCGCTGAACCTGAAGCCCTTCCTTTATGTGGGCAGGGAAGGGACCCTGGTTTCCGATGGGACTACCCGCGGCAGGAAAAAATCCATCCGCAC
>NZ_KE992639.1:0-28350 GCF_000466465.2 Clostridium sp. KLE 1755 | reverse complement strand
CCCAATCCCCTCCCGCCCAGAAAACCCGCCTTACAACCCCGGAACAGTAACTCGTATAGACGTCCTCCCTACACATCTGATAAAGAATTTTATACTTGCCTTACGGGGGGTTTTGGGATATACTTTATGTAGTTTATGCAATTGAATATGCGTTCTGTGTTTTGAGATATGGGGCGCGGCTCACACCAAACAGGAGGAATTGCAATGATAGAAGCAACAAGCTGTGGCGGTGTGGTTATTTTCCGTGGGAAGATTCTGCTTTTGTATAAGAATTTCAAGAACAAGTATGAAGGCTGGGTGCTGCCCAAGGGAACGGTAGAGGCAGGAGAAGAATATAAGGATACGGCGCTCCGGGAGGTTCTTGAGGAGAGCGGTGCCAGGGCATCCATTATCAAGTATATCGGGAAGAGTGAGTATACCTTCAGTGTGCCGGAGGATACGGTGGACAAGGAGGTTCACTGGTATCTGATGATGGCCGACAGTTATTACAGTAAACCACAACGTGAGGAATATTTTGTTGACTCCGGATTCTATAAGTATCATGAGGCTTATCATCTGCTCAAGTTTGCCAATGAGAAGCAGATATTGGAGAAGGCCTATCATGAATATCTGGATCTCAAGAAGAAGAATTTGTGGGGCAGCAAAAAGTATTTCTGAGGTTTCCGGCAGCCGTCCGGGAATTTTACACAAAAAAGGCGGTAAGGCGGAATGGACATTATTCCATGCCGCCTTTCTTCAATCAAATTCTTCCTTATTGTATAAAAGAGGCAGAAACAGGCAAATTTGTAAATAGCAGGTAAATGTTCAGGGTAACAGGCTGCTGCAGTGCAATGCCGTAATCTGCTTCGGAAAGAAAGTGACAGGCACAATGAAGTTCTACAGACATTTGTATGTCAGTGAAAGCATCCGCAATCCGGAAAAAGTGAAATGGAAGCTGAGGGCGAATGCCGGGCAGTTTTCCATCTATATTATTGCATTGGCGAAGTCTGATGATCAGCTGGACATTTTCCATTGTGCTCTTTTGCAGCAGAAGTTTTACGATAAGGAGGATCTGTTTATCGTAGGTCTTGCCGCAAGCTACACGGAAGCCGTGGATATGGTAGTCGCCATGACGGAAAAGGTGGTCAGGGAAACCGGGAGCGCGGATATCAAAAAATATATTCTGGAGCACAGATAAGCAGGAGCTGAAGCCATGGGAATCGTAATCGGTATTTTAAAAACAGTGGGCGTTATCCTGCTCATCATTCTGGCCGTTCTCCTTCTGATTTTATGTTTGGTTCTTTTTGTTCCGGTCAGATATCGGGCCAGGGGCGAAATTCCGGCAGAGGGTAAGCCTCATGGAATTATCCGTCTGACCTGGTTTTTTTCTTTCCTCAGCTATAGTCTGGAATATGACACGGGCAAGTATGAGAAGAATTATCTTTCACAGCTGAAAATATGCGGTTTTCGTTTCCGTATGAAGCAGAAGGTGCCGAAGGCAGCGGCGGCTGATGAAAAAAAGTCTGTTCCGGGCGGGGATGATGCCGGAAAAAGTGCGGAAGAGGAGAAGAAGCCGGAAAACGAAGGGCAGCGTTCGGGAGAAGCTGTCCAGAAAGTTCAGAAGCTTCAGGAAAAAGACACCGGCAAAGAGCGGAGCGCGCAAGGCCGGGAGGACGGAAGCTGTAAAGGCGAAGAACAGAAGGGTGTAGAGATAAAGGGAAAGAAACCGGAAGAAGAATCAGAACAAGAGTCAAAACCGGAAGGAAGGTCAAAGAAGGAATTTGAAGAAAAGGAAACAGCTTCACACAAAACCGCTTGGTGGGTACGCCTCAGTGATATGCTTTCTTCTTTCTTTAAAGCTGTTAAGGAAACTTTTCAGAATATTCAGTACACAATCAGTAAGCTCTGTGATAAAATAAAGCAGATCCGGGACAATATAGATTATTATATAGATGTTCTCACATTGGATGAGACACAATTGATCCTGAAAAATGTACATGGGGAGGCGGGAAGGCTGCTGCGGCATCTCAGGCCCCGGAAAATGAAGGTGGATTTCATTGTTGGAACCGGGGATCCCGCATCTACGGGCCAGATATTGGCCATACACGGAATGCTGTACCCGATAATTGGCGAGACTGTCCATATCAGTCCCGATTTTGAAAAACCCCGCCTGGAGGGAGAGTTTGATATCCGCGGCAGGGTGCGGTTCGTGGTGGCTTTTGCCGCGGTGCTCCGCATTATACTTGATAAGAAGACCTGGAGATTCGTCAGACGGCTTAAAAAGGAGGAAATGACAAATGGCAGAAAAAAATAACGGCATCAGTTCCGTAATGGAATCCCTGCTGAAAGGCGCCAATGCTTTGATGTCAACTAAGACGGTGGTGGGAGAGGCGACAAAAATCGATGATACGATTATAGTTCCTCTTGTTGACGTCAGCTTTGGCGTAGGTGCGGGAGCCAGCTGCAACGGCAGCAAGGACGGCGGAGCCGGAGGCTTGTCCGGGAAAATGACTCCCAGTGCGGTTCTCCTGATTAAAAACGGCCAGACGAAGCTGGTTAATATTAAAAATCAGGACAGCGTTACCAAGATACTGGATATGATTCCCGACCTGGTGGATAAGTTCACTACCAAGGATGAAACGATGATGAGCGATGAGGAAGCTGAAAAAGCGGCGTTTCCTTCGGAAGATGATGAGGTAATCGATTAGTGAGTTTCAAAAGAAAAACCCTGGCCTGCTGCCGGGGTTTTTCTTTTGTCATTAATAGTTCTGGCAACAAAGCATCGGACGGCCTGCGCCGGCATACTATATTAGTAAAGCCGCCAGGAGTAAGCAGATGCAGCAAATGTGGAAGTTCGTAGGAATTATCGTATTCAGTATCGCCTTTGGCATGGTTCTAACACTGCTCATTTCCAACAGGCTTGCCGGGCTTATCGTGGCAGTTATTCTGCTGCTGGTGAGCTATAATATGATTTTCTGCGAAAAATAGAGTAAAAGCAGTATCAGGCAATACGGCCCAGACATACCGGCCTTAGGGCAATTTTCAAATATGCTCCAGCCTGTATCACACATTTAAGGCACAAAAAAAGACTGTCTGTAAATTCGATACCGAATTCTGACAGTCTTGTCTTTGTGTCAATCATTTCAACAGACCTCATAGCAAAGGGATTAATTCCCCGGAATATAATTCCTTGGGAGATTAAATCTCAGGAAACAGTTCCTTTTATGCTCTTTCTACTCTGCCGGACTTAAGACAATTGGTACATACGTGCATTTTCTTGGATGCGCCGTTCACCTTGCATTTCACGCTTTTAACATTTGAGTTCCAGATATGATTGGATCTTCTATGGGAATGGCTTACGTTGTTTCCAAAATGAACACCCTTACCGCAAATATCACATTTTGCCATCTTCGCACCTCCTAAACCATAATAATTTTTCAGACCACAACATGTGTATAATACCAGAAAAATAATTATTTGGCAAGCAAAATTTGCCGGATTATCTGAAAATTAAATAAGACTTCCATTTTTTCCGGAAAGCGGTTATAATAATCTTATATTTTTCGGTAAGAAAGAAGGAGGTACTACATGAAGGGCTCTTCTATGAATACCCATATGGGCAATATAACCATCGATAAAGAAGTTATTGCGCAGTATGCTGGTACAGTGGCAATGGAATGCTTCGGTATCGTCGGCATGGGAATCACCGTGAAGGACGTAGTGAAGCTTTTAAGAAAAGATAATCTGGCCAAGGGCATTACGGTAACAATTAACAATAATAAACTGACACTGGACTTCCATGTAATTGTTTCCTATGGTGTTAGTATTCTGGCTGTTTCGGACAACCTGATAGATAATGTGAAGTATAAAGTGGAAGAATTCACCGGAATGGAAATTGAGAAAATCAACATCTTCGTAGAAGGTGTACGAGTGATTGATTAAGGAGGACTTTAGTTGTGAGTTTAAATACTATAGACGCTAAGGTATTTGCGAAGATGTTCTTAGCAGGCGCCAAGAATCTTGAGAGTAAAAAAGAATGGATTAATGAACTGAACGTATTTCCGGTTCCTGACGGAGATACGGGTACTAATATGACCCTCACAATCATGTCCGCCGCCAAAGAAGTGGCTGCAATGAAAGAACCCGACATGATGACTCTTGCAAAGGCTATTTCCTCCGGTTCCCTCCGCGGTGCGAGAGGGAATTCTGGCGTTATCCTTTCCCAGCTTTTCCGCGGTTTTACCAAGGGTATCCGGGAGTATGACGAGATAACCATCCCGATTCTTGCCGCCGCAGGGGAAAAGGCTGTGGAGACCGCATATAAAGCGGTAATGAAGCCTAAGGAGGGAACCATCCTTACCGTGGCAAAGGGCGCTTCCATGAAAGCGCGTGAGCTTGCCGACGCAGGTGAGACAGATATGGAGAAGTTTATCCGGGAAGTCATTGAGCACGCGGAATATGTTCTCAGCCAGACACCGGAAATGCTCCCTGTCCTGAAGCAGGCGGGCGTGGTGGATTCAGGCGGACAGGGGCTTATTGAAGTGCTTCACGGTTCCTTTGACGCTTTCCTTGGCAAGGAGATTGATTTCTCGATCAGCGAACCTGCACAGAGCTCATCCCGCCAGTCTGCCGTGAATGCCAGCCTGGAAGCGCAGGCCAATATGGAAATCAAGTTTGGTTACTGTACGGAATTTATCATAATGCTGAGCAAAACTTTCAATATCAAGCAGGAGATGGATTTCAAGGCATATCTGGAATCCATAGGCGATTCCATTGTTGTGGTTGCGGATGATGACGTGGTCAAGGTGCACGTACATACCAATGACCCCGGACTCGCAATCCAGAAGGCATTGAAGTATGGCGCCCTTTCCAATTTGAAAATAGATAATATGCGTCTGGAGCATCAGGAGAAGCTTTTCAAGATGTCAGGGGATGCACAGGATACCACGGAATCACCTGCGGCGGAAGAAGAGACGGCTGAACGCAAGGAAGCCGGGTTTATCGCGGTTTCCGTAGGCGAAGGCATTGATGAGATCTTTAAGGGACTTGGTGTTGACCATATTATAGCCGGCGGCCAGACCATGAATCCAAGCACTGAGGATGTAATAAACGCCATCAATCAGGTAAATGCGGATACGGTTTATGTGCTGCCCAATAATAAAAATATTATTCTTGCAGCCAACCAGGCGAAATATCTGGTAGAGGATAAGAAGGTGATCGTAGTTCCCACCAAGACCATTCCCCAGGGTATTACGGCTGTGATTAATTATGTCCCGGATATGGGCGCAGAAGAGAATGAAACCTCCATGACAGAGGAAATCTGCCATGTAAAGACCGGCGAGGTTACCTATGCCGTAAGGGATACTGTCATTGACGATAAGGAAATCAAGCAGGGAGACTACATGGGCATCGGGGATGCCGGCATCCTTTCTGTAGGCGGTGATATTGAAGAGGTTTCCTTCCGCATGGTGGAAGCCATGATGGATGAGGATCTTGAGCTTATCAGCATCTATTATGGCGCAGACATCACGGAAGAGGCGGCGCAGAAGCTGAAGGGCAGAATCGAAGCGGAATATCCTTCCTGTGACATTGAGCTGCAGTACGGCGGACAGCCGATTTATTACTATATTATTTCAGCAGAATAAGCCTGAAGGTTTCTTTCAGACGACTGATTCATGCAATGCCGCGGGCAGGCCTGCGGTATGCATACGGTATAAAAATGGATATCAATACGGAATTAACAGCAATCAAAGGAATTGGAGAAAAGACGGCAGGTCTTTTCTCCAAGCTTCATATTATGACAGTGGGGCAGCTTTTAACGCATTATCCGCGGGATTATGACAAGATGGAATCCACCGTAACGGTTTCAGGTCTTGTCCCCGGGAGGGTATGTGCGGTCAGGGCTTCCGTTATCGGAACGCCTTCCACGAAGCATGTCCGCAATCTTTTAATCACTACCGTTCAGGCCGGGGATGCAACCGGCCTTTTTCGTATCACTTTTTTCGGCATGCCTTACCTGCGCAATATGCTTAAGCCCGGCATGACCTATGTATTCCGCGGCGTATGCCAGGAGGGAAAGCCGCTTCGCATGGAGCAGCCCAGGATATACAAGCCGGAGGAGTATGCCCTCCTGCAGGGAACTCTCCAGCCCAGATATGCGCTGACCATGGGCCTGACCAATAATGGTGTGAGCAAGGCGGTGCGAAGGGCGCTGGAAAGCATCACCTTGACGGAATACCTTCCGGCTGACATCCGGGAGGAATTCCGTCTCATTCCTTATGCAGATGCGTTGGAAAAGATCCATTTCCCCCAGAGTACGGAGGAACTGATGGAATCCCGGAGAAGGCTGGCCTTTGACGAATTCCTGGAGTTTTTCCTGGCGCTTCGGAAGCTGAAGGAGGACAACCAGGTCCGCAGGGTGGAAGAGCCGCTTGCTTGCGTGCAGGATACGAAAAGGCTCCTGGCGGGCCTTCCTTACCGGCTGACGGGCGCCCAGCTGAGGGTATGGTCGGAAATAGAAGCGGACATGTGCAGTGAAAATGCTATGAACCGGCTGGTGCAGGGGGATGTGGGAAGCGGGAAAACAATTCTGGCTTTTCTTGCGCTTCTCATGTGTGCGGCCAACGGAAGGCAGGGCTGCCTGATGGCGCCCACCGAGGTGCTTGCCGTCCAGCATTATGAAGCCCTTCTTGAGATGAGCGAAGAATATGGACTCTGCATACGACCCGCACTGCTGACCGGTTCCCAGACCGCGAAGGAAAAACGTGAAATTTATGGGAAAATTGCAGCCGGGGAGGTCAATGCTATCATTGGCACCCATGCGTTGATTCAGGAAAAGGTGGTATACCGGCGGCTTTCCCTTGTCATTACCGATGAACAGCATCGTTTTGGCGTCAGGCAGCGGGAGACTCTGGCGGATAAGGGAAAGGACACCCATGTGCTTGTCATGAGCGCAACGCCGATTCCCAGAACGCTTGCCATTGTTTTGTACGGAGATTTGCATGTATCCGTCCTGGACGAGATGCCTGCCGGCCGTAAGCCTATAAAAAACTGTGTGGTAAATACCTCTTACCGCCAGACTGCCTATGCTTTCATCCGCAGGCAGATTGAAGAAGGGCATCAGATCTATGTCATCTGTCCCATGGTGGAAGAAGGAGAGATGGACGGGCTGGAAAATGTATTGGACTATGCGGAAAAGCTGAAGCTTGTTTTCCCTGACACCATCCGGATTGCCGCGCTTCACGGAAAGATGAAGCCTGCGGAAAAAAACAGCATTATGGATGCTTTTGCCAGAAAGGACATCGACATTCTTGTTTCCACCACGGTTATTGAGGTGGGAATCAACGTTCCCAATGCAACCGTCATGATGGTGGAAAATGCGGAACGCTTCGGCCTGGCGCAGCTGCATCAGCTCAGGGGGCGGGTCGGCAGGGGCGATGCCCAGAGCTACTGCATTTTTATCAGTGGTAATGACAATGAGCAGACCATGAAACGCCTGAAAATACTGAACAGCTCTAATGACGGCTTTCATATTGCCAATGAGGATCTCAAGCTCAGAGGTCCCGGAGATTTGTTCGGTATACGGCAGAGCGGGCTGCTTGATTTTAAAATAGGAGATATTTACCAGGATTCCGATCTTCTGCTTTCCGCCAGCAGCCTGGCTGACCGGATCGCAGCTGAGGATCCGGAGGAAAATAACAGCAGATACAGCCTGCTTTACGAGAAGGAAAAAGAGAACTGGAATTCCATTGACTTTAGGAGCATCTGACGGTAGAATGAATTTATTCTCTGCCTTCGGAGCATAACCGGTGTTGCAGGGGAAACGGAGAAGGTGACAGTACTGTTGTCCGGACCGTTACCGTAAAAGACATTCAAAAGGAGTATAATTATGTCAAAGGTTGCAATTGTAACAGACAGTAACAGCGGCATTACCCAACAGCAGGCACAGGAGCTTGGCATCAGTGTTCTTCCCATGCCCTTTATGATAGAAGGCAAGACTTTTTTTGAGGGAATCAGTCTCTCTCAGGAGGAGTTCTACCAGAAACTGAAAACAGGCGCAGCTATTTCAACCTCACAGCCTTCTCCGGAATCTGTCCTGCAGCTTTGGAAAGACCTTCTGAAGGACTATGACAGTATTGTGCATATTCCCATGAGCAGCGGCCTGAGCGGCTCATGTCAGACGGCCCTTATGCTGGCACAGGATTTTGACGGCAGAGTACAGGTTGTGAATAATCAGCGGATTTCCGTTACCCAGCGCCGTTCCGTCCTGGATGCAAGATATCTGGCTGCCCAGGGAATGGAGGCAGAAGAAATCAAAGATTTTCTGGAAAAGGATAAATACAATTCCAGCATTTATATAATGGTAGATACACTTCTTTATCTGAAGCGCGGAGGACGCATCACGCCGGCTGCAGCGGCACTGGGAACCATTTTAAAAATAAAGCCGGTGCTCCAGATTCAGGGAGAAAAGCTGGATGCCTTCGCAAAGGCGAGAACCACCGCCCAGGGGAAGCAGATCATGATGAATGCCATTAAAAATGACATCACCAAACGCTTCGGAAAGGAGCCAGAGCAGGCAGACATGTGGCTTGACATTGCACATACCAACAATAATGCGGCAGCCCTGGATTTCCGGGAAGAAGTCTTGGGACAGTTCCCCGGATGCGAAAGCTATGTGGATCATCTGTCACTGAGTGTGGCCTGCCACATAGGCCCCGGTGCCCTGGCCGTAACCTGTACCACCAGGAACGGGGAGTAAAAGTGAAAGTTCCTTTCAAACCGCTGATTGATGCAGTATCGCATGAAAAACTGTGATATGCAGGAGGTATATAAATGTCAAATGTACAGAACGAAGAAAAGAAAGGCTTTTTCAGCCAGATAAAAACTGCAGTTGCCAAACCTTCGGGATATCCATCTCTTTCCAGGCTTGGCGGCGGAAGAGCGGCGGGATTTGTTTTTCTGTTTACCTTTTTATATATGCTTGTAATTCTGGTCATTCCCTATATTTTTACCATGATAACCTCTCATGGCTTCCAGGACTATGTGACGGAGTATCTTCCGGATTTTACCATCAGCGCAGGAACGCTGCATATGGATGATACTTTCCGGTATAATTCGGGGGACGTCTATGTCTATGCCGACAGCAGTACGGAATACTTTGAAGAGGATATGGTGCATATTCTCCGGGAAGAGGGATACCGTAAAATTGCCCTGTTTGCCCGTTCCAATTTCATCATGTATTCCGACGGCAGTTTGCAGAGCAGCAGTTATTATGGCATAGGTTCCTTTTCCAGGGAGGATATCCTCCGGTTCCTTCCCTATCTCCATCTGATAATGGCAATCGTTGCTATTGTCTTTTACATTTTCCTTTTCGCCGGATACTTTTTCTCCGCACTTATTTACGGCGTGCTGGGAATTATCGTCCAGAGTATTATGAGAATAACGCTGCCCTTTGGAGCCATCTACAAGCTGGCCCTTTATTCCATGGTTACTCCGCATCTGCTGAAAGCGGTAAACAGCCTTCTGCCCTTCAATATTCCCCGGCTCACCTGGCTCTGCCGCCTTATTACCTGCCTTTATCTGGTTTTTGGCATTAAATACTGCAAAGATCAGTTTGCCGCCGGCCAGTTCACAGGACAGGGCGGTCCATGGTATGGAGCCAATCCTTCCGGAAATGTCCCTTATGGGAATGGTAATCCTTACGGAAATGGAAATTCTTATGGGAATGGGAATCCTTATGGCGGAAGCGCTCCTTACGGAAACGGTAATCCTTATGGTAACGGTAATCCATCAGGTGGAAACGCTCCCTATGGTAATGGAAACCCTTACAACGGAAATGCTCCTTATGGAAACGGAACCCCTTATAATGGAAATGTTCCTTATGGCAATGCCCCTGACAGCAACGGGAATCCCTACGGCGGCAATGCCCCTGACAGCAATGGAAGCTCCTACGGCGGCAATGCCCCTGACAGCAGCGGAATCCCCTACGGCGGTAATGCTACTCACGGTAACGGAAATCCCTGGGACAATCCGCAGTAGGTAATAAATCCTGTTCAGGAAAAGGCAGCGGCCTGTATTCCCTGCAGTTTATAATTTTTTATACCCAGCATAGATTGCCCGAATAAGCGCATCTGTCCCAGTAGGTCCTTCCCGGCCGGTCCCCGGCTCCGGAAGGAAACCGGCTGGGACAGGTGCGTTTATACCGCAAACATAATTTTTGCCTTTTCTTACCCAAACATTTGTGCTACAATAACCCGGGAAGGACAGGCGGCTGACCTGTTTTTTCTTTTCCCAAATCAGTTCCAATGCCGCCGTTACGGCAGAATGTGAGGTTATACATGACAAAAAGCAATAATTATGATGCTTCCAGCATAACGGTCCTTGAAGGACTGGAAGCAGTACGAAAGAGACCCGGTATGTATATCGGAAGCGTATCTACCAAGGGTCTGAATCATTTGATATATGAAATCGTGGACAACGCGGTGGACGAGCATCTGGCCGGCTACTGCGACAGAATCCGGGTCACCCTGGAGGCTGACGGTTCTGCTACCATAGATGACAACGGGCGGGGAATTCCTGTGGGGATGCATGAAAAGGGAGTCAGTGCGGAACGTCTTGTTTTTACCACACTGCATGCGGGCGGTAAATTCGATAATTCCGCATATAAGACGAGCGGCGGCCTCCACGGCGTGGGTTCTTCCGTGGTCAACGCACTGTCCACAAGACTGACCGTGCGGGTGAGAAACGGCGGACTGGTATATGAAGACAGATATGAACAGGGCATTCCTGTCATAGAACTGGAAAACGGCCTGCTTCCTGTGGTGGGGAAATCACGTGAGAGCGGAACCTGTGTTAATTTCCTACCCGATGGCACCATTTTTGAAAAGACCCGTTTCAAAGAGGATGAAGTAAAAAGCCGCCTTCATGAAACTGCTTATCTGAATCCCCAGCTTACCATTGTTTTTGAGGACAAGCGGCGGGAGACTCCTGAGGTTATTGAATTCCACGAGCCGGATGGCATTGTGGGCTTTATCAAGGATTTGAATAAGACGAAGGAAGCCGTCAGCGATATCATTTATTTTTCCGGTGAAAGCGAAGGGATTTCCGTGGAAGTGGCGCTTCAGTATGTGAACGAATTCCATGAAAATGTCCTCGGCTTCTGCAACAATATTTACAATGCGGAAGGCGGCACGCATCTGACCGGTTTTAAGACTATGTTCACCAGCGTGATCAATTCCTACTCCAGGGAGCTGAATATCCTGAAGGAGAAGGACGCCAACTTTACCGGCGCCGATGTCAGGAACGGCATGACGGCGGTGGTGTCCATCAAGCATCCGGATCCCCGTTTTGAGGGACAGACCAAGACCAAGCTGGATAACCAGGATGCCGCCAAGGTGGTCAGCAAGGTGACGGGAGATGAAATCACCCGCTATTTTGACAGAAATCTGGAAACACTGAAAAGTATCATAGGCTGTGCGGAAAAAGCTGCCAAAATCAGGAAAACCGAAGAAAAAGCAAAGACAAACATGCTCACCAAGCAGAAGTTTTCCTTTGATTCCAATGGAAAGCTGGCAAACTGTGAATCCCGGGATCCTTCCAAATGTGAAATTTTCATCGTGGAAGGAGATTCCGCCGGAGGCAGCGCCAAGACGGCAAGGGATCGTTCCTACCAGGCGATCCTTCCCATCAGGGGCAAGATCCTGAATGTGGAGAAAGCCAGCATTGACAAGGTTCTGGCCAATGCGGAAATCAAAACCATGATCAATGCTTTTGGCTGCGGATTTTCAGAAGGCTACGGGAATGACTTTGATATTTCCAAGCTTCGCTACAACAAAATTATTATCATGGCCGATGCGGATGTGGACGGCGCGCATATTTCCACGCTGCTGCTGACGCTTTTTTACCGTTTTATGCCTGAGCTTATTTTTGAAGGACATGTTTATATTGCCATGCCTCCTTTGTATAAGGCCATGCCTTCCAAAGGGAGTGAAGAATATCTCTATGATGATAAAGCGCTGGAGCGCTACAGGAAACGCCATAAAGGCCCGTTTACCCTGCAGCGTTATAAAGGTCTGGGTGAAATGGACGCGCAGCAGCTGTGGGAGACCACGCTGAACCCGGAAACGCGTATGCTCAAGCAGGTGGAAATCGAGGATGCCAGAATGGCTTCCGAGGTTACGGAACTGCTTATGGGTACGGATGTTCCTCCCAGGAAAGCGTTTATCTATGATTATGCACCGGATGCGGAGCTTGATATTTGAGGTTGATTCCGGAGGGCAGCGGGTCGGAGCCGGGTCTGCCTGAGCTTGCAGGCTGCCAACAGGTCAAATATCCTGCCGAAAGGGGCAGGGGTGTTTGACAATCTGTCAGATATAGGAAAGGAAGCAGTAAAAATTGGAAGAAAAGATTATAAAAACAGAATATTCTGAGGTTATGCAGAAATCCTTCATTGATTACGCCATGAGCGTCATCGTGGCGCGTGCGCTTCCCGATATCAGGGACGGGCTGAAGCCGGTGCAGCGCCGGGTTTTATATGATATGCATGAGCTTGGTATCCGCTACGACAGGCCTTATAGAAAAAGCGCCCGTATCGTAGGCGATACCATGGGTAAATACCATCCCCACGGAGACAGCTCCATATATGAAGCGCTGGTGGTGATGTCTCAGGATTTTAAGAAGGGTCTGCCGTTGGTTGACGGTCACGGCAACTTCGGAAACATAGAAGGCGATGGCGCCGCCGCCATGCGTTATACGGAAGCCAGGCTGGAGCAGGTTACACAGGAAGCATTTTTATCGGATCTGGATAAAGATGTGGTGGATTTCGTACCCAACTTTGATGAAACGGAAAAAGAGCCGGGCGTTCTCCCTGTTAAATTCCCCAATCTCCTTGTCAACGGTTCGGAGGGAATTGCAGTTGGTATGGCGACCAGCATACCGCCTCATAACCTGGCTGAAGTAATTGACGCCACCAAGGCTTACATGAAAAATGAAGCCATTACAACAAAGGAACTGATGCGCTATATCCAGGGACCTGATTTTCCCACCGGAGGCATCGTAACCAATAAAGACGATCTGCTTTCCATCTATGAAACCGGCACGGGAAAAATAAAGGTCCGCGGCAAGGTGGACGTGGAAAAAGGAAAAGGCGGCAAAGTAAACGTCGTTATTTCAGAAATCCCTTATCCCATGATCGGTGCCAATATTTCCAAATTTCTCATGGATGTGGCAGCTCTGGCTGAAAATAAGAAAACCCAGGATATCAGCGATATATCCAATCAGTCCTCCAAGGAAGGCATCCGCATCGTAATCGAGCTGCGCAAAGACGCAGACGTGGAAAACTTCATCAACATGCTTTATAAAAAGACGCGGCTGGAAGATACCTTCGGCGTAAATATGCTCGCCATTGCGGACGGAAGGCCGGAGACGCTCGGCATCAAGGGTATTATCAAAGCAAGCGTTGATTTCCAGTATGAGACAGCCACCAGAAAATATGAAAACCTGCTTGCCCGTGAAAACAGTAAGAGAGAAATCCAGGAAGGCTTGATTAAGGCCTGCAATGTAATTGACCTGATCATTGAGATTCTCCGCGGATCCAAGGACAGAGCCATGGCAAAGGCCTGCCTTGTGGAAGGGAAAGTGGACGGTATCAAATTCAAGTCCAGGGAATCCCGCATTATGGCCCAGCAGCTTCAGTTTTCTGACAATCAGGCCAATGCCATTCTGGAAATGCGTCTGTACAAGCTGATCGGCCTGGAGCTTGAAGCGCTCATCAAGGAGCATGAGGAAACGCTGGCCAATATTTACCGTTATGAGGATATTCTTGACAGAAGAGATTCCATGGCCCAGGTCATTATGAATGAACTGGATGATATCAGGAAAAAATTCGGTAGAAAACGCAGAACGGTGATAGATAACTGCGGGGAAGCCGTATTTGAAGAGAAAAAGCTGGAAGAAATGGATGTTGTATTCCTGATGGATCGTTTCGGCTATGCGAAAACCATTGATTTAACCGCCTATGACAGAAACCGTGAGGCGGCGGATGCGGAAAACAAGTTTGTTTTCCAGTGTAAGAATACGGGAAGAATCTGCCTGTTTACCAATAACGGCCAGCTGTATACCGTAAAAGTGCAGGACCTGCCCTTTGGCAAATTCAGGGATAAGGGGATTCCCATTGACAATGTGAGCAACTTCAATTCCTCCCAGGAAGAACTGCTTCTTGTGACGAGCCAGTCCGAGCTGAACCTTTACCGTGTTATTTTCACTACGAGGATGGGGATGATAAAGGTGGTGGACGGCGGGGAATTCGACGTTGCCAAACGCACGGTCGCCGCTACAAAGCTGCAGGAGGGTGACGAAGTGGTAAGCGTCATCATGATGAAGGAACAAAAAAACGTTATTTTGCAGTCTAAAGACGGTTATTTCCTCCGCTTTGGTGTGGATGAAATCCCTGAAAAGAAAAAAGCCGCAATCGGCGTCCGCGGCATGAGGCTCAACGAAGGCGACAGTATAGAAGCGGTTTACTTTACGCATAATGCGGAGGATACCTCCATTCATTATAAGAGCCGCGATCTGGTGCTGAATCAGATAAAAGCCGGAAAGAGGGACGGAAAGGGCACTAAAATCCGCGCATAGGAATAATTGAAAACATTTTCACCAGGGATTGCCTTTTTTTTCACAAACAATTATAATGTGTATCAGATGCAGCCGTAGAGGTTATAAACGGTGATGGTCAGATTACGTTAACTACTTATTGCTACAGTCAGGAGAAAATATGAGAGTTATTGCAGGAGAGGCGCGGAGCCTTCCGTTAAAAGCGCCTGAAGGGATAGACACCAGGCCCACTACGGACCGTATAAAAGAAACGCTGTTTAATATACTGCAGGGAGATATCCCCGGAAGTATTTTTATAGACCTTTGCAGCGGCAGCGGATCCATAGGGATCGAGGCCATAAGCCGCGGGGCGAAAAGAGCTTATTTTGTGGAAAATGCAGTAAAGCCCGCCAAATGTATTCAGGACAACCTGAATTTTACCAGGTTTACGGACAGGGGAGTGCTTCTTAAGCAGGATGTGGTATCCGCACTGGGCAGCATCCATGAAAAAGAGGTTGATATTATTTTTATGGATCCTCCTTATCAGGCCGGTCTGGAAGAGCCTGTCCTGGGGGCGTTATCCCGTGCGGACTATGTGACGGAGGATACGCTCATTATTATGGAAGCCGAACTTGGCAGGGACTTTTCCTTTGCAGAAGATTATGGCTTTGAAGTGGTGAGAGAGAAGAAATATAAAACGAATAAACATGTTTTTATGAAACTCAGGAAAACGGAGCAATAATATTATGAAAGCAGCAATTTATCCGGGCAGCTTTGATCCGGTTACCTTCGGCCATCTTGATGTTATCAGGCGGGCCGCGTCGATTTTTGACGAATTAACAGTCAGCGTGTTGAACAATACCCAGAAGACTCCGTTGTTTTCTGTGGAAGAACGTGTTAGAATACTAGAGGAAGCCACAAAGGATCTGCCTAATGTCAAAGTGGATTCTTTTTCCGGGCTTCTGATTGATTATGCCAGGAAGAAGGATGTACATGTGGCGATACGCGGTCTGCGCGCTATAACGGACTTCGAATATGAACTGCAGATAGCCCAGACGAACCGGAAGCTTTCCGGTGGAGAGCTGGATACTATCTTTTTAACGACCAGCCTGGAATATGCCTATCTGAGTTCCTCCAGTGTGAAGGAAATCGCAGAATTTCACGGCGATATTTCCCAGTGCGTACCGGAATTTGTGGCAAGACTTGTATATGAAAAATTTGGACATGAATATAAGCAGCAGCCCCTGGCAGAACGCTTATAAAGGAGAAAAGCATGAGCAGCAGAATCGAACAATTAATTGACGAAATCGAAGAATATATCGACAGCTGTAAGTACCAGCCCCTTTCCAACAGCAAAATTATTGTGAATAAGGAAGAACTGGAAGAACTGCTTCGAGAGCTTCGGATGAAGACTCCTGATGAAATCAAGCGCTATCAGAAAATTATCAATAACAAGGAAGCCATTCTCAATGATGCCCGTGAAAAGGCGGAGGCCCTGATCAACGAGGCTACCGTACATACCAGCGAACTGATAAATGAACATGAAATCATGCAGCAGGCATATGCACAGGCCAACGAAATCGTCAACCTTGCAACCCTGCAGGCGCAGGAAATCCTAGATAATGCCACAGTGGAGGCCAACAGTGTGAAAGCTTCCGCAATCCAGTATACGGACGACATCCTTGCCAATCTGGAAAGCATCATCGGCCACGGCATTGACATTGCCACCGATCATTACGGCCAGCTCATCAATGATCTGAACAGCTGCCTGAATATTGTACAGTCCAACCGCATGGAGCTGCGCCCGGATGAAGAGGATGATACCTCTTCCCTGCCTAACCTTTCCGCAGCGGAGGATGGCGGAGACAACAGCAATCTGAATCTGGATATTCTGTAATTACGGCAATCCGGGGCAGACTGCCACAAAAATAATTCAACCTTCGGGCTGTGTTTCATCACCTGGAACACAGCCTTGTTTTATACCGGAGTAACGCGGAAGAGAGATACATTTATTTTTTTAGCAAAAGCGTGTCAAAGCGCGTACATTGGAGCCAGGCTGAAACAGGATACCTCAACCTTCCCGAATTTAAAGCGTGCCCGGCACGCAGATTGGAGTACATATGAAAAAAAGAACAGCAGCTGCAGTATTTCTTCTGGCTGCCTGTGTGCTGGCATTCATTCCGAAAACACAGGCGCAGGCAAAGGAACCGGTCATTGTGGTAATTGATCCCGGTCACGGCGGGGATCAGAACCGGGGAGGAGAAGTCCTTCCGCAATACGTGGAAAAGAATCTGACACTCCAGGTGGCACAGTCCATGAAACAGACACTGGAACAGTTTGAAGGTGTCCAGGTCTACCTTACCAGGACTAACGACCAGGAGCTTTCCCTGGAACAGCGGGCTCAGATTGCAAAAGCCTGCAATGCTGATTTTTTGTTTTCCCTTCATTTTAATATGTCAGGAGAGCATAATCTGTACGGAACGGAGGTCTGGACCTCCGCCTTTGGTAAATATTTTTCGGCGGGCCAGACCTTCGGCCGCCTGCAGCTGGCTGAGATGTCCCAATATGGACTCTATGCCAAAGGGGTAAAGACGCGGCTCAACAGCCGCGGAACCGACTATTACGGCGTTATCCGCGCGTCCAGGGCACTGGATCTTCCCTGTGTCATCATTGAGCACTGCTATATGGATCATGCCATTGACAGCCCCCAGATTAACACACCACAAAAGTTGGCGGCCTTTGGCGTAAGCGATGCGATCGCCGTGGCTAAATACTTCCGTTTGAAATCTCCGGCGCTGGGGCTGGATTATACCGGGTTCCAATATCCGGTGATATCAGCTCCTTCAGGAACCGCGGCTCCTGATACCACGCCTCCGGAAAATGTGGTTATGACCGTCAACAACGCCGACCTGGCCACTGGAAAGGTTGATATTACCCTGACCGCTTCCGATCCCCAGTCAGGCCTTTTATACTACAGCTACACCCTGGACGGCGGAATTACCTGGTCCACCCTGTACCCCTGCGCAGGCACCAACACCATTCAGTTCTCCATCACGGTGCCCGCCAACACCACTCCCATTCTCCAGTGCCGCGTCTACAACGGCTATGACATCAAAGCCGAAAGCAATATCGCCATCCCTGGAACCTTTGCAACACGCTGAGCGAAAAGCTGCCGGAAACGGCAGCTTTTCTTAATGGTGTTATCTGAATATGGACACAGGGTAGGAAAATTTCCTCAGTGCACATCAGCTAACCGGCAAACACCCACAAATAAAAACCAAAGGCAGCCACAGTCTGAACGACCTTATGAGCCACATAATTTCCCAGCGATAGATCCGTTTCCCGAATCATACTGTAGGTCTGTGCAATACAGGACAGCCCGCCGAAGGGTAGAAGCACGTATCCCCAGAAAGCCATGGAACGGGGAAGGCGTGACAGCCCGCTGGTGATTTCCAGGACACAGCCCAGCAGTGTTTCCAGCTTCGTCAGCCTGCTGGGAAGCAGGATATCTGGAATCAGATTCAGAAGATTGAACAGAATCATATATCCCCCCAAAGAGGCGATGGAGCATAGAGCAGACACGATGGAATTCTGTGTTTCCTCCAGCAAAGACGGAGCCCTGGCGACTGCCGGAGATGCCGGGGAAATGGAGGCTGCATGAAGCCCGTTTTTTTCTCCCAAAGGCTTTGCCCTGCCGGATGGGGCTGAGGAGGGCAGGAATGCCCGCATGGGAATATCCCTGTAGAGCGTATAGCGCAGAACCAGCCCGTAAAGGAAGGGAAGCAGATACATGCCTGCCAGAAAGATTAGCGGACGTTCCACCGGAAACAGGTGCAGGACAAAGCCTGTAAAATAAACAGGACCGATATTATTGCAGAAGGCCAGCATCAGTTCTGCCTCCCTGCGGGAAAGCTTTCCCCGCTGATAGCTTTCCGCCGTCACCCGCGCCCCCATGGGAAATCCGCACAGAAAACCGATAACCAGACAGTACAGACAGGAATCCGACAGCCTGAACAGCGGTTTGAGCACGGGAGAGAAGAGATGGGCAAAGCTGTCTGAAAGATTCATGCGGATAAGTATCCCGGACAGAATCATAAAGGGAAGAAGCGTGGGAATCATTTTCTGGAACCACAGATTCAGCCCTGTGAGGGAAAGGATCAGCGCTTTGTCACTTTCCAGAAGCATGGCTGTCGTCAGAAAAGCGAACAGGCAGAGAAACGATACTTTTTTCAAATACGCCGCCCGCTCCTGCCGTTTTGCTGCAAAGCGGGGCTGCTGTTTAAAGAAAAACATTCTTAAGTCCTCCTTCCAACGCCTGCAGTCCCGACTTGTAAGAATGCAGGGAATCATGTATACTTTACGTAGCTGTCCGGCAGTCCGGGGATTTGCGTCTGCTTAAAGAAAGCGATACATGAAAACGATTCAGGAACGCCGGACCGCTGCATTCAATCCCATTAATAAAAGCTATGTTCTCCTGGCGCCCGGAATGACAGAATTATTGAATTACAGCGATAACTGTAACAGTAAAAATGTGAACGTCGTTATTTCAAAGCCGCCGGACAACTGCCGCTTAAGAAAGGAAATACAAATGCTTCGACTGGATAAATATTTATGTGATATGAAAGCCGGTACAAGAAGCCAGGTAAAGGCGCTTATCCGAAAAGGGCAGGTTACGGTAAACGGCCTCCCTGTCAAAAGTCCGGAAATGAAAATAGAGGAAAATTCCGATCAGGTCTGTGTAAACGGAAAAAGTATTTCCTATGCCAGACATGTTTACTTCATGTTGAACAAGCCTGCAGGCTGCGTATCCGCCACGCAGGACAACCATGACAAAACAGTGCTTCAGCTGATGCGGGAGCAAAAGGGAGCCTTTGATGACGCCCTGCTGCAAAGAGAGCTTTTCCCCGTGGGCCGGCTGGATAAAGACACGGAGGGACTTCTCCTTATTACGGATGACGGAGAACTGGCCCATCGGCTGCTTTCCCCGGCGGCGCATGTGGAGAAAACCTACTATGTGGAAATTGACGGCCCGCTCACCGATGCGCAGCAAAACAGCCTGCAGGAGGGCGTGGATATCGGAGAAAAAAGCCTGACCCGTCCCGCCATACTGAAAGAAATGCCGGGGCTGTCTTTTCACCATGCCGATGCCGCATCCGCATGGCAGCTGACAATTACGGAAGGAAAATTCCACCAGGTAAAACGTATGATGCAGGCGGTGGGGAGAAATGTGGTTTATCTGAAACGGCTCCGTATGGGAACGCTGCTTCTGGATGAAACGCTGGCCCCGGGCGCTTTCAGGCCTCTGACTGCTAAGGAGCTTTCGGACCTGCAGTAAGAAAAGGGGAAACATAATGATGATGAATGGAATAGAAGCGGTGATTTTTGATTTGGACGGTTCGCTTGTGGACTCCATGTGGATATGGAAGGATATTGATATCGATTATCTGGGACGCTTCGGCCTGGTACCTCCGCCGGATCTTTCCCGGGAAATTGAGGGGAAGAGTTTTTCGGAAACAGCTGCTTACTTCAAGGAGCGTTTCAGCCTGCCGGACTCTGTGGAGCAGATTAAGGCGGACTGGAACCGGATGGCTTGGGACAAATATATGAATGAGGTACCTTTAAAGGACGGTGTCGGCGAATACCTGGACTGGTGCTTAAGCAAAGATATCAGGCTGGGAATTGCCACCAGCAATTCCCGGGAGCTTGTAAACAGCATAGCCCGGGTACATGGACTGGAACATGTATTTCAATGTATTATGACAAGCTGTGATGTGGGCAGAGGAAAGCCGGCCCCTGATATTTATCTGGCGGTCGCCGGACAACTGGGCATACCGCCCCGGGCCTGCCTTGTCTTTGAAGATATCATTCCCGGAATTTTAGCCGGCAAGGCCGCCGGAATGAAGGTCTGCGCTGTAGAGGATGCCTATTCTCTGGATCAGGCGGAAGAAAAAAAGGCGCTTGCCGATTATTATATCAGTCATTTTTCGGAAGTTTTACAGGGGTGAAAGCGTATGCTTTCATCCATCAAATACCTTCGCGGCAGTCGCCAAATATCCATGCAGGCGATACCTGGCCCGTTGCCCGCGGAAATCAAAGACCCCGCTGCAAGCAACGGGGTATCAAACTTGCAGCGCTGCAGAGCAGCGGGGTATTTGACCCTCGCGGCAGTCGCCAAATATCCATGCAAGCATGGATACTTGGCTCGTTGCTCGCGGGAATAAATTGTGCGCTATGGCGCAAGGATAGGAGCAAAAATGTCAGTTACCGGATTTTTACCGATTACAAAAAAAGAGATGGAAGAGAGAGGCATTACACAGCCGGATTTTGTCTATGTCATAGGCGATGCCTATGTGGATCACCCTTCCTTCGGACATGCCATTATCAGCCGCATCTTGGAAGCCCACGGCTACAGTGTGTGCATCATATCCCAGCCCGACTGGAAGGATGAAAAAAGCATTGCCGTTTTTGGATGCCCAAGGCTGGGCTTTCTTGTTTCCGCCGGAAATATGGATTCCATGGTGAATCATTATTTTGTATCCAGAAAACACAGGCCGAACGATGCTTATACGCCGGGGGGAGAGGCCGGAAAGCGTCCGGATCATGCCACGGTGGTGTACTGTAACCTGATCCGCCGCGTTTACCGCACGGTTCCCATCATTATCGGCGGCATAGAAGCCAGTCTGCGCAGAATGGCGCATTATGATTACTGGAGCGATTCCTTCAAGCGTTCCATTCTTCTGGACAGTCAGGCGGATCTGATTTCCTATGGCATGGGGGAAAAGTCCATCGTGGAAATTGCAGATGCCTTAAACAGCGGAATCGAGGTAAAGGATATTACCTTTATTCCGGGCACTGTTTATAAGACGAAGGACATTTCAGGAATTTATGACGGAATCCTGCTGCCGTCCTATGAAGAGATGAAAGCGGATAAGAAAAAATATGCCGACAGCTTTATGATTCAGTATACCAATACGGATCCCTTCAACGGAAAAGCCCTCCTGGAAGGCTATCCGAGCGGTCAGTACGTGGTACAGAACCCGCCTCAGGAGCCGCTTTCCATAGAAGAGATGGATGATGTTTATGCGCTGCCCTATATGCGTACCTATCATCCTTCCTATGAAGAAAAAGGCGGCGTCCCCGCCATCAGTGAAATCAAATTTTCCCTGATCAGCAACAGGGGCTGCTTCGGCGGGTGCAATTTCTGTGCGCTGACCTTCCATCAGGGACGCACTGTGCAGGTCAGGAGCCATGAGTCCATCCTGGAAGAGGCGGAGCTGATTACCAAGGATAAGGATTTTAAGGGATATATCCACGATGTGGGCGGCCCCACCGCTAATTTCCGGGCGCCCTCCTGCGAAAAACAGCTGGTTCACGGCGTCTGCAAGGATCGTCAGTGCCTGTTCCCCAGGCCATGCCCCAACCTGAAAGCCGATCACCAGGACTATCTGGAGCTTCTGCGCCGCCTGCGCAGTCTGCCCGGCGTCAAGAAGGTCTTCATCCGTTCCGGCATCCGGTTCGACTATCTGCTGGCGGATAAGGAGGATACTTTTTTCCGGGAGCTGGTTCTCCATCATATCAGCGGCCAGCTGAAGGTGGCGCCGGAGCATATTTCCGACGCCGTACTCTGCCGTATGGGAAAACCGGAAAATGCGGTATACGAGCGCTTCCGGAAAAAATATAAGAAGCTCAATGAAGAACTGGGAATGAATCAGTATCTGGTGCCATATCTCATGTCCTCCCACCCAGGCTCCACCCTGAAGGAAGCAGTGGAGCTGGCCGAATATCTCCGCGACCTTGGCTACATGCCGGAGCAGGTACAGGATTTTTATCCTACGCCCTCCACGGTATCCACGGTTATGTATTATACAGAAATCGATCCCAGGGACGGAAAGCCTGTATATGTGTGCAAAAATCCTCATGAAAAGGCGATGCAGCGCGCCCTGATCCAATACAGGAACCCAAAAAATTACGATCTGGTATGCGAAGCGCTCGCAAAAGCCGGTCGGACGGATTTGATAGGCTTTGATAAAAAATGCCTGATACGCCCCCGCAGGCAGAGCGCCGGCAATGCCAAAGGCGCCGGGAAAGATATGGATATTTCCTACGGCAGGAAAAACCTGAAATCCCCGGCTCCCGGGGCAAAAACGGGACAAAAGCCTGCAAAAAAGAAAACCATCCGGAATGTCCACCGGAAAAAGTAGAGGTATCCCATGGTTAACCGTTTGTTCGGAATATGCTACCAGCTGATGCAGCGGGATAAAATTCCTGCAAAGGAGCTGGCAGAAAGATATGAGGTGTCGGTGCGCACCATCTACCGTGATGTGGAAATACTCAGTATGGTCGGCGTCCCCATCTATGCCAGCAAGGGCAGAAGCGGAGGCATCTCCCTGCTGGATCACAGCCTTATTGATAAAATGTTCATCACGCCGGAAGAAAAAAAGCAGATCCTGGCCGCGCTGGAAAGCCTGCAGGAGGTGGAGCCTTCCGAAAGCTCACAGCTGCTGCGGAAACTGGGTGATTTTTTCCAGACGCCCGCTGCCGCCTGGGTTTCCGTGGACTTTTCCGACTGGAGCGGGAGAAGGCAGGAGCTGTTTAATCTTCTGAAAAATGCCATCCTTCAGTCCCGGGTTATTTCTTTTGATTATTATACAAGCGACGGGCGGGTGGAACGGCGCGTTGTGGAGCCGGTCCAGCTGTGGTTTAAAAGCCGTGCCTGGTACCTGCGCGCCTGGTGCCGCGGCAGAAAGGCCATGCGCACCTTCAAAATCCTGCGCATTAAGCGTCCGGAATGCCTGGATGAGTATTTCCTTCCCCGAAACATGCCTGTGGCGGAAGAGTCGGGCACTGCCCAAAATGCGGCGCCTGAAAATCCGGCGACAGACATCAGGCTGGAGATCGATGCATCCCAGACGTACCGGATATACGACTTCTTTGAAGAGGAAGAAATCTCTGTTATGGATAACGGTAATTTCCTTGTGAACACCTCCTATGTGGCGGATGACTGGGTATACAGCCTGATTATTTCCCTGTGCCCTCATGTGCGGATAATCGAGCCTTTGTGGCTGAAGGAAAAAATAGCGGGTATGCTGCAAAAGTCTCTTGAAAATATCTGAAGTGAAAATCTTTCAAGGTGAAAATCTGAAGAAAATATGACATACTGTTGTCAGCTTTTCCATGTTACAATTAAAGGAAAAGGGAGGATGAACCATGCTGGAAATTCCTGAAAGCCATGTAATTGCCGGACAGCTCAATGAAACAATCCGGGGGAAGACCATCTCCTTCGTTGAGGCCGGCCATACCCCTCATTCCTTTACCTGGTATTCCGAAAAACCGGAGCTTTATGACGACCTGCTCTCCGGAAAGAAAATCGGATGCAGCCGGGCGGTGGGAGGAATGGTGGAAATAGAAGCACAGGACTGCAGGCTGCTGATACAGGACGGCGCTTCGCCCCGTTTTTACGAAGAAGGGAAAGCCCCTTCGAAGCATCAGCTGTTTGTGGAATTTGACGACGGTACGGCGCTTGCCTGCTCGGTGCAGATGTACGGAGGCATCTGGGCTTTTCATGAGGGGGAAAACAACAATCCTTATTACCTCACTGCATTGGAAAAACCGTCTCCCTTATCAGAGGCCTTCGATTTTCCTTATTTCCTTTCCCTTCGTGATGAAGACAGCGGCAGGCTTTCCGCGAAGGCCTTTCTTGCCACCAAACAGCGCATTCCGGGCCTGGGAAACGGAACGCTGCAGGACATCCTTTTTACCTGCGGCATCCATCCGAAGCGGAAGATGGAGGAAGTATCCGGGACAGAATACCGCAGTATGTATGATGCGGTAAAGAATGTACTGGCCGAAATGGCTGCGAAAGGCGGCCGGGATACGGAAAAGGATCTGTTTGCAAGACCCGGAGGCTATACCACCATCCTGAGTAAGAAAACACTCTGGACTCCCTGTCCTCGCTGCGGCTATGAGCTGCGCAAGGGAGCTTATCTGGGCGGAACCATATATTACTGCGAACACTGTCAGTCATAGTCCGGTCACGAAGCCATCCCGTACGGCGGTACGGACCTGCGCTGCTGCAATACCGAAAAACAAACTGCTGCCGTGCACAGCAGGCTGGCATAAGTAAATATAATTTTTGTTGAAACCTTCCGCAGACATGCTACAATGATAGTATGGCTGCGGAAAGTTTTTGGCCGGACAGGGCGGTTCCTGAAAAGAATGGCCGCGAATGTTCCCCGCAGCTGTATAATCACCGTATCCTTTGGTACAGACTATAATATCTTCCGGGAACCGCAGAAAATGTATCTGCGGGCTGTTTTGTCATAGATGGGCTGTTCTGAGAAAGAGGCCTGAGAAAGAAGGGGTATTTATGCTGTACCGGACAGGATGTATTTTAACTGGTTATTTGTGCGGATGTTTTCTTACGGCGGAGGCGGTATCCAGACATGCCGCAGGAAAAAGCGCCTCCCGGCTTGGAACCGGGAACCCGGGAATGGCCAATATCATGGCCCAGCTGGGATTCAAATGGGGGCTGCTTGTTCTTGCAGGCGATCTGCTTAAGACGCTGTTTCCCTGCATGCTCTGCCGTTTTCTTCTGTTTCCCCGGCTCGGCAGGAATGCTGTTCTCTATGCGGGCATCGGTGTGGCAGCAGGGCATAATTTTCCTTTCTGGAACCGTTTCCGCGGCGGGAAGGGCGTTGCCGTAACCTGCATGACACTGTTTATATTTTCACCGGGTTTCGGCTTTCTTTCCTGCGTTTTAGGAGGATGCCTTGTCCTCTTGAGTAAATCACTGACACTGGGAGCGCTGGCTATCCCCCTATTATTTTTATGGCCGGCATTTACCGTTTATGGCAGTGAGGCGGGCGTCCTTTCCTGCATTCTGGCTGCCATGATGCTTCAGAAGCATTTTCTGCCGTTCCTGGATTATCTGCACGGAAATGGAACAAAAATTGATCTGATCGCCAAAGCGCAGTCAAAGCTGCGGGAAAGGAAGTGACAATGGAGGAGCGAACCCCTGCTGGCTCTAAAAAAGACTGGAAGGCCTTCTTCTGGGATAAGCTGCGCGGCCTGGGCCGGGAACTTAAAAGTCTGTTCGTGTATTTTCCCGCAGCACAGGGCTGTATCTGGCTTTTTACCCTGTTTTTTACCCTTATGCTGGGAGAACTTTTCTCCGAGTCCATCTATGATGTCCTGGAAAAGGCCCTTCCTTTTCTGGTTTTCTATGGGACCGGCTGCTTTTTTGCGGAAGCTGTGTACCAGAAGACGGAAAAGCTGCGACTTAGGGCGGTCCTGTATATCCTGTCCGTGATTCCCGCATTTCTGTTGACATGGCTGTTATACCTGGAACCTGAATCCTTTTTCCTGGGGCAGGATGCCCTCACTATCAGCTTTTATCTTCCCGGATATATTGTGGGCTATGAAGTGATTGTTATTTCCATAGCCGTTTATCTGTGTTTTTTAAGGACCAGATTGTCGCTTGAACAATATCTTGGCCGTGTTTTTGCCGCAGTTGTGCGCATCAGCATTATCTATTTTATTCTGATGATAGGCACAAGCATGGTGGTCGGCATATTCATTGAACTTTTTGACGGAGCTTTTTCTCTCTACATTCAGGTACAGTGCCTTCTCCTTGGCCTGTATTATATCCCGGCCCTGCTTCGCAGCGTGCTTCCGGATGAAAAAGAGGACAGCCGTTTTGCGGAGGTACTGATCAAATATATTCTCAGCGGGCTTGTTATCAGTGCATTTGCAGTTATTTATGCCTATGTGCTGAAAATCCTGCTTTTCCGGGATATGCCATCCAATGCGGTATTCCGTATCCTTACGGGTCTGTTCGCCGCAGGGCTTCCTGTATGGACGATGAACTCCTGCTATTCACAGAAAAATCCTCTCCTGAAGCTTACCCGGCTGCTCCCTTATCTGTTTTCACCGCTGATTCTGCTGCAGGCTTATTCCATCGGCATCCGTATATATGAAAACGGCGTAACGCCCCTCAGATATCTCTGCGTGCTGCTTTTGTTTTTTGAAATCATATATGTCTCAGTATATTATTTCAAAAGACAGGCCGTGTGTCTGCTGATACCGTTGTTTGCCGTCTTTACTGCAGCAGCCTGTTTTGTTCCCGGGATCAACATGGCCCGCTTTTCCCTGAACAGCCAGCAAAACGCCCTGCATAAATACATAATGGCAGAAGAATCATCGGCACTCACCCAAAGGCAGATCGACAAAGCTGCCGGAGCCTACTGGTACCTGAGGGAAGAACCAACCGGAAAGGCCTGGCTACAGTCGCTTCCGGAGGAAGATAAAGCAAAGCTGGAAAATCTGAAATCCGGCAGTCCGATAGAATATGAAGATTTCCGTCATTTTTACTATTCCATCAAAAATACCGCAATTGACATTTCAGGTTATAATACCTGTTATCCCATACAGGTATCGGCCAGAGACAACGCCGAAAATTTCACCGCCTATCAGATCGTCTATGGAGGAAGCAGCTCTGCCATTGTGAACCTTGCCGCGTACCTTAACAATTTCCCGGACGAAAGCGAGGAAACCGCAGAGGCCTATTTTGAGAAGCACCATGAAATACCCATTGATCCCTACCGTAAACTATATTTGGAATACCTGTCCTATAATTATGACCGTGTGGGAGAAACCTATACTTATATATCCTTCCACGGTTATCTGCTGGAAAAATAGAAAAGGAGAAAGAGACATGAATATTGCAATTATCACCGGAGCCTCCTCCGGAATCGGAAAAGAATTTGCCCTGCAGCTGGATGCCGGACTCTATACGATAGATGAGTTCTGGCTCATAGCAAGAAGAAAAGACCGTCTGGAGGAGCTTGCCTGCGACCTGGACCATATGGCTAAAACAATCCCCCTTGATCTGACTCAGGAAGCGGATATGGAGCATTTACGGGCCCTTCTGAGAAAAGAACGCCCCGCAGTCCGTATGCTCATAAACTGTTCCGGCTATGGCATCATGGGACAATTCTCCGAAATCGACTCCCGTGAACAGGTTGGCATGATTGACTTAAACTGCCGGGCCCTCACAGAAATCACCCATGCCTGCCTGCCCTATATGAAAAAAAACAGCCGCATCATCCAGCTGGCAAGCAGCGCCGCCTTCCTGCCCCAGCCCGGCTTCGCCGTATATGCAGCCAGCAAATCCTACGTCCTCAGCTTTTCCCGCGCCCTGAGCGAAGAACTTCGATCCAGAAAAATCTACGTCACTGCCGTCTGCCCCGGCCCGGTTCAGACCGAGTTCTTCGACCGCGCTGAAAAATACGCCGCCACCCTTGCTATCAAAAAATATACGATGGTCACCCCGCAGTCCGTGGTCCGCGCTGCTTTAACCGCCTCCGCCAGGAAATGCCCCCTTTCCACATACAGCCCGCTGATAAAAGCCTTTCGTCTTCTTGCCAAGGTAATCCCGCATACCTTGATTTTGAAAGCCATGAGACTGGTTAAGTAGCAAAAATTGCGGATGGTTGTAACGGTTATACAAATAAATATTATCGGAAATTATTGCAGAAACTATATTCGTATGCTACAATCGTGACAAGCAATGATTTCAACAAATCTTTTTATCTTTTAAGATTCTGCGCCGCTCTGTGAAGGCAATTCAGCCCACAGACCGGTATCTGCACGCAGCTTCGCGTGTGCATGGACGACATATGTACAGACTTCTGCCTGACGGAGGTTTTCTTTTTTACATGTGTACGGAAATGCATGAACTCCTTGCTGACAAAAGAATAAGCAGGGAGGACAAAGCGGCTGCCG